>VFKD01000155.1 GCA_009885735.1 bacterium | reverse complement strand
GACGAATGGCTGAGATGCTGATGACGTCATTCGAGGCCTCGGCTTGGATGCGGCAGGAAGTGTTTAGCGTTCTTGGACGCCGGCCACTGCGCTCACACCATCCGCTGAGGCGCGGCCGGCGTCCAAGAACGCTAAACAATCGGGCTCAAGGCTGCACAAAAGCCCGACCGTCCGAATCTACCAAAAGCCGCCAGTCAGCAGGCGCCCGTTGGACCGGCTCAAATTCGCCGCTAAGCGGTCATTCGTAAAGTTTGCCAGCTGGTTCTAACTGACGCGATCGACATGGGACCAGTCGACGTTCAGTCCCATTGCGCGAATTGCTGCGGTGCACGTTCAACTGTTGGCATTCATCCGCGTTTCGAAACCAGCCCACCACAACTATCCAATATCTGCTAACCTTGCAGGCAAAGTTTCATCAGCAAATGGGCTCGCCGACATGCTAAAGAGCATTCTGCGTTTCTTTGGTTTCCTGGTCGTTCTGTTTCTCGCGGCGGGATTGTTAGTCTGGCTCAATTTCGATTGGGTGAGATTCAACGCGATTGTGTGGATGTCGACGCCCGGCGAGCCGTTCGACGCGGCTCACTCTCCTCCACCGTTTGACTATGCGAAAGACGAAGCTTGGGCGGCCTTGCCGACACGGTCAGATTTTGCCGACGATGTTGTCGAAGGCGAAATCGACGGCCAGCCGAATGCCGCAGTCGACGTGTTCTTAGTTCACGGAACGACGTATGGCCGTTTGAGCAATGGCAGTTGGAACCAACCCCCCAACGACCAGCAGACAAATAGCTTCACCGATCTCGCTATGCATGGAGCGTCGGTCTTCAACGCTTGCTGTAAAATTTATGCGCCGCGCTTTCGGCAAACGTCGCTGGGCGCATTCGCAGACAGGACGGGGAGCGGCGCCAAAGCGATCGACCTTGCTTACGCAGATGTGGAAGCCGCTTTCGATTACTTTCTGGAGCACTACAACGGTGGCCGTCCGTTCATCGTTGCCGGTGCCAGCCAGGGCGGCCGTCACATTTTCCGGCTGCTCAAATCGCGCATCAACGGCACGGAGCTGGCCAAGCGCATGGTGGCCGCCTATCCGCTGATCTTTTGGATGACGAAGGAACAATTCGCAAAGGACTCACCAGACATTCCCATCTGCAGCAACCCGACGCAAACCGGATGCGTGATCACGTTCAACCCTGTCGGTCCAAATCTGAAGACCGGTTTGCATCCGCTGTTCGATCAAACGGGATTGATTTGCGTCAATCCACTGACGTGGAAAACCGATGGCGCGTATGCGGGATTCGATCTCAACCTTGGCACGCGAACGTTCAAGACGCCGAACAAGCTGCTCCCAGGGATCGCCGACGCACAATGCGACAAGAACGGTCGACTTCTCATCTCGGAGATCCGGACAGACATGTACGATAGCGTTCCATTGTCGCGATCGCTATTCATGGGATTGTTCGGACGCGAAAATTACCACTCAATCGCGGGCGGTTTGTTCTATGGGAACATCCGACGCAACGCGAAGGACCGCGTCGATGCGTATCTTGCCGCACATCAAACCGTTGAATCTGTGGTGCCTCACTGACGAAGTCGCTCTGCGTGCATTGCGGTGATCGTTTTTGGTGCCGGTGTGATTGAGCTTGCGTCTCACCGGCGGGGTTGCTCCAAATCAGCCGGTTGTGGCCTGCTGGGCTATAGGGCTGGATTTCGCCGCCTAGTAGACACTGGTCCCGGCGGTCCCGCGTGTGCTATCGGCTTCCAAGAACGCGAGCAGTTGAGTGGAAGAGAGGAGTTCTCCAATGAATCCGAACAAGACGCTCTGGGAAAAAGGTGACTTCACGCGCATTGCTGAGTGTATGCGGGAGAGCGGAGAGGCGCTCGCCAAACAACTTGGAATAACAAGTGGGCTCAAGGTTTTAGACCTCGGATGCGGCGATGGAACGACGGCGTTTCCAGAGGCAAAACTTGGGGCGGAGGTGTTGGGCGTCGATATCGCGAGCAATCTAGTTGCGGCAGGGAACAGGCGCGCCAGTGAACGAGGGCTCACGAACATCAGGTTTCAGGAGGGCGACGCGTCCAATCTACACGAGTTGAAAGACGGCGCTTTCGACCTCGTCGTGAGTATTTTCGGCGCTATGTTCGCGCCAAAGCCTTTTGATGTGGCCAAGGAGATGGTGCGAGTGACCCGGCCTGGCGGTCGGATCATTATGGGGAACTGGATTCCCAATGATCCAACCCTGGTCGCACAAATCTTGAAGGCAAGCGCCGCCTACTCGCCGCCGCCGCCGGAAGGCTTCGTTAGCCCCATGACGTGGGGGATCGAGGACAATGTGATCGAGCGATTTGGCGGCGCGGGGGTTCCAAAAGAGAAGATATCTTTCCTCAGAGATACGTACACCTTCAACTTCCCTGGTACGCCGTCAGAGTTCCTCACTGTATTCAGAACATACTACGGGCCAACCATGAATGCCTTCGAAGCAGCGGCAAAGAACGGTAAAGCGGACGATCTGCAGAAGGACCTGGAAGCGCTCTTCAGCAGCCAAAATAAAAGCTCAAACAAGGACGCCACCTCCATTCCCGCGACCTTCTTGCGCGTTACCGTTGCGCTTGGTTGAAAGGTAGACCCACGAGAAATTGCGCTCTTGGGCGGGTGTCTGCAGCTTTACGCGACTGGCGGAGCCGTGTTTCATTCTGCCTTCGTGCACGGCAGGTTGGGGTCAATACCGTCATTCCCGTGCTGCGCCTGCGAAGACTGGATTTCGCCCAAAGGCGACACTCGAGTTTCTGCAACGTTACTGGCGCCATCTCAAGCTTGTCGCGGCTGGGCTCATGCCAGCGCGGAAGTCACAGTAAGCAGGT
>VFKD01000709.1 GCA_009885735.1 bacterium | reverse complement strand
TGTTCCAGGCGATTGGATTCAGCGTCTCGTTTCGAGACGCGAGCACTGGGGTTCTCGGCGTCATTCAGATGTGCGCCATCATGACCGCCGGCACCTGTCTTCTGCTCTGGCTGGGCGAGCAAGTGACAGAGAAGGGCATTGGAAACGGCGTCTCACTGGTTATTTTTGCAGGCATCATGACGAGCATGCCGTACCAGCTTAGTCAGGTCGTGCAATCGGCGCAGAGCGGGCTCATCAATCCTGTAAACATCGCCATTTTCATCGCCATGTTCCTTGGCACCATATACGGCATCGTGCTCATTACGCAGGGTACGCGCCGCATCCCAATCCAGCATGCAAAGCGCGTTGTGGGCATGAGGGTGCAGCAGGGCTCAACGTCGTTCCTGCCGATCAAGGTTAACACTGCGGGCGTCATTCCGATCATCTTCGCCATCTCGATGCTCACGTTTCCGCCGCAGATACTGAATTCGTTCAAGACCACCAACGGGGTTCTCCTCTGGTTCCAGCAGAAGTCGCAGCTTCTCTATCCGAGCTGGGACAGTCCGGTCGCGCTGTTGGTGTATGCGCTCCTGATCATGGTGTTCACCTACTTCTACACGGCGGTCGTCATGAACGTTCAAGACATGGCGGACAACCTGAAGAAGTACGGCAACTATATTCCGGGCATTCGGCCGGGCAAACCGACGTTCGACTATCTGGACCGCGTGGTTTCGCGTATTACGCTGGCCGGCGCCTTCTTCCTGGCACTCGTTGCGCTCACCCAGTATATCGCGCCGGCCCTCACGAGGATCACCTCGTTTTCGCTCATTGGAGGCACATCGCTCCTCATCGTTGTAGGCGTGGCGATTGAGACTATGCAGGCCATCGAGGCGCAGCTTCTGATGCGCAACTACGAGGGTTTCATCAAACCAGGCTAGGGGAGAGGTCTAATTTCGGGTATGCCCGCTGTGTTGGGCGCCAGAGAGCCGACCGCAGGTGGCGCAACATGGTTGTTATATTGCTAGGCCCGCCCGGGGCCGGGAAAGGGACCCAGGGAAGGCGCATTGCGGCGCTGCGTGGGGCGCCGAAGATCTCGACGGGCGAGATATTTCGCGACCTCGCGGCCGCAGGCACTCCATTGGGCCTGGAAGCCAAGAAGTACTGGTCTCTCGGCGAACTGGTGCCGGACGAGATGGTGGTGGGGCTTATCGCTGAGCGACTGAAGGACGCGGACTGCAGGAACGGTTTTCTGCTGGATGGGTTTCCGCGAACGGTGGCTCAGGCGGACATTCTGTCTACCCTGCTGGGTGGTTTGGGATGCAAGCTGGATGGCGTGCTGAACTTTGCCGTTCAAGACGAAGCGCTGGTGAGCAGGCTGGGTGGCCGACAAACGTGCGACAACTGCGGCGCCACGTATCATGTGAAGGCGATGCCGCCAAGGGCGGAGGGAGTGTGCGACCATTGCGGTCATGCGCTAGTGCGACGGGCGGACGACTCTCCGGAGGCTATACGAAAACGGCTGCGTGAGTATGAAGTGAAGACTGCGCCGTTGCTTACTTATTATGCGGACCGAGGAGTGCTGCACACCGTGGTGTCGAACGGCAGTCCGGATGAGGTCTATGCGAGGGTGCAAGATGCCCTCGGACAGATGGAAGCGAGCTGATCTGCACAGATGATTTTGCTTAAGTCGCCGGATGAGGTGGCACGGATGCGCGCTGCGGGAAGAGTGGTTGACCTTGCTCTGAAGCGGATGCAGGCAGCGATAGTGCCGGACGAGACGACGACGTTCGACCTAGAGCAGATAGCGGTATCGACTTTGGCCGAGGCGGGGGCGACCTCGCCGTTCCTTG
>VFKD01000684.1 GCA_009885735.1 bacterium | reverse complement strand
TTCTGCATAGGTTTACGGGGGCGCGATGTTGCCTCGCTGTGAACGGGCAGGATGTTCATCGCGCCTGCCAATCCCGCTGCAACGGCGGTGCGTCCGGTGTTGGCAAGGAAGTCGCGTCGAGAAGAAGCGTCGGCCATTGAAGTGTCCTCATCTGCAGTGGTGCAGCCCAGGAGCGGACTGTAACCCAAGATTCGGACTGTTGCGCCCTGGTTCCTGCCTGCTACTGGTCCATTTCGAGACCAGGCATCACGACCTGCAGCCACGCCTTGGCCAAGCGCTTCGTCAACTTGCTGGGAGGCTGCGCGGAGCGAGCTGCGGGCGCGAAGAGATTCTTGACGAGCGCGGCGGCCTGTGCGGCGCTTGGGTCTGGTGCGGTCTGTGGCAGTGTAGGTTCGATGGACCGTTGGGCGACCGTTGGTGGCGTGGTCGGCGCCTCGGCGGCACGTTCAATGCGGTGACGATGGCCCCACATCATCTTGTCGCCCGCCCGCAGGATGGCACGCGCGCCGGAATTTACTCCGCCCAGGTAGGCGGAGATCAAGGCGCAAACAACTATTGCAGATCCGATGGTGCGCATTCAAGGACACACTCCACAAAGGGATTGTTCCGTGAATGGCGATAGATTGCACTGGTACTATTTGCGGGGGAGGGATTGGCCGCCCTACTTCGCCTCTTTCGGAAGCAACGCCAATCGCGCTTCAAGCGCATAGCGCTGCTGAAGCGTTGCTGCAGTGTCGATGCCGCCCGCAAATCCCGCCACGACCGCCTTCGGCGTGGAAGCCCGCGAGCCTGCCGCTGGAAGCGCAAGGCGGCCCATCCAGCCTATGGTAATCGCGGCGCCCTCGTATCGCAGGTCTCCTCCGGGCTCCAGTACCCAGGCAAGCATTCCCGTGTCTGCGGTGTGGTCGATGAGCGCGGCCGCACCGTCGCCGTTGGACGAGAACTCCACTCGCTCCGGCTGGTGGTCTGCTCCCGCCTTTCGAGGGGATGATGCGAGCGTCCAGCGGTCATACACGGCTTTCTCAAGAGTGATTGGCACATCCGACCGATTGATGAGCGTCAGCCACTTTGCCATATAGGGTCGGCTGCCGGGGTGAACCTGGTACATCGCCTCCACCTCGAGGCCGTCGTTTGTTCCTCGCCCCTGAAGGTGAATGGTCAAAATGCGGCCGCCGTCCCCTGGTGTCGCGGCAGTCTGCCACATGAAGACCCAGTCGCGATCGAGCCGAATCTTGCGCTCCGTTCCGTCTGCCTTGCGGACCGTGAACTCGCCCTCAATACCGGCTACCTGAGCGTTTCGGGCGCCGGCCTTCTTCTGGGTTAC
>VFKD01000055.1 GCA_009885735.1 bacterium | reverse complement strand
GCGTGTGCGCATGGGCTGATGTATGCGCCTTCCGGTTCGTTCGCTAACCGGCAAAAATCACAATGCAGTTTCATACAGACTTTTCCAAGTCTCCCGCGCGATCTGCAAAGTCTCGTCCGCGGGGATGACCCACACCGGAACTACTCCTGAATCCGTGCTTATTCGCCTCGACTCGCCAGGCGTCTCAGTCTCCTTAATCTCAGGGTCCAGCATGACGCCGAGAAAGGGGAGTCGGCGGCAGATTCTCTGCCGCATCTGCGGCGAGTTCTCGCCTATCCCTCCCGAGAACGCGATTGCATCCAATCCTTCCAGCGCAACCGCATAGGCGCCGATGGTCTTCGCGGCGCGATAGGCAAAGACCTCCAGCGCAAGCTCTGCGCGCGCATCGCCCAGAAGAACTTCGCGTTCCAGGTCGCGCACATCGCTGCTGCTGCCGGAGATGCCGAGGAGCCCGCTCTGGCGGTTGAGCGTGTCGTCGAGCTCGTCCAGAGACATTCCAACCGTTCGCAGCAGATGTAGAATGATGCCTGGGTCCACGTCGCCAGAGCGCGTCCCCATCACCAACCCCTCCATGGGTGTCATTCCCATGCTCGTGTCGATGCTCTTGCCGTCCAGGAGAGCGCAAATGCTTGCTCCGCTCCCCAGATGACACGTGATGCAGCGCGTGGGTCGCCGCACCTTCCCGAGGCGCTTCAGGAGTTCACCGGACACATAGCGGTGTGCAGTGCCGTGAAAGCCGAAGCGCTGAAGGCCGTGCTCGCGGGCTAGTTCAAATGGCAGCGCATAAGTTCGCGCAACGGCGGGAATCGTGCGATGAAAAGTTGTGTCGAACACAGCCACGGCGGGGACCTTCGGCAGGACTCGCCGGCAGGCCTCAAGCATATCGGCAGCGACAGGGTTGTGAAGAGGCGCCAGCGTGCCGAGTTCGCGAATGCCCTTGATGACCGCCGTGGTGACCACAGTCGGCTCCACGAAACGGTCACCCCCATGCACTACGCGGAAGCCGATGGCATCGATGACTCGCCGGATTGCTGCGGTCACTGGTAGGGCGGACTGCAGCTTCTCCAGAACAACCTCTGCCGCAGCTCCCGCAGTCGTCGCGCCTATGTGCCTTGTAACGGCAGGTTGACCCGCCACTTCGAGACGAAGTTCGGCGTTGGTCGCCCCAAGCCGGTCGATCTCGCCGAAAGCGAGGAGAATCTCATGGATGGGTTCGTCCTCGATGCGGTAGAGGCCGAACTTCAGCGAGGAGCTTCCTGGATCGAGGACGATAATTGTTCTACTCATGGAGGTATCGTACCATCAATGGGACGCTGCCGGATGCCGAACCACCCTGTGAAGGCTTTCGGTTCATCATCACCAGAGTAGATAGGAGATCTCGCGTACGGGCGGAATTGATTCGAAGGTGGGAGGCAAGGCATGAAGAGAGAGACCGAAGACGAGTTCAGAGCCCGAATGCACGAACTGCAAGAGTTCATGGATGAACTCAAGCACAAGGCTCCAGAAGATCTCGTGGGCGACGCCTGGGAAGCACAGCACTATTGCCTCAAACTCTGTGACGCACTCAATACGGATGACAGCGCTCTGTGCCTCAACCTGATCGCAAAGATTCTCTCATGCGAGCCAACTGAACCCGGACTTCGCATGATCGCCGCAGTCGCGTTCCAGAAGCTAGAAAACGAGTCTGAGTCGTTAGCTCAGATCGGCATTGCACTAGCGCTAGATCCTGGCTTCTACCCAGCGCATATACACATGGCCCGAATACTCCGCAAGCGAAGTGAACGCCAAGCAGCCGAGGCAGTATTGGCGACGGGGTGGGAGCACTGCAAGAAGCGCCATCGCCGAAGAGACCACGAGCGTGAGCGGGCAAGTTACTTTCGGGTTTTGGATGAAGGCATACCAAAGAGCTGAAAGCTGCCGCCTCGACGACGTGCAGTGTACGCGACCGGGAACTCACACGGCAGGATCGTCGGTCGGCGGTTCCGGCGGAAGCAGCAAGCTGAGCACGGCTTCGATCCTAGGAACGTACCTTGTAAGAGTGACCCACACCAGGTCCGAGTTCACCACTTCGTAGGCATGCACGTAGAAGTTTCTCAGTGCGATCATTCGCTTCCATGGTAGTTCCGGATGGGCGTCGCGGAAGGACTCCGAGACCCGTGACGCTGCCTCACCCATTATCACTAGCTCGAACAGAACCGCCGCTCGCGTCTTGGCATCCCTCAGAAAGGCGTGATGGCTCATGCCCGCTATGTAACTCGTTGCCCGTCGTGCGGCGTTGAGTATGTCGTCGAGAGGAACCTCATCGTGACGCAATGACTTGCTCCAGAGTGGAGAATATCTCCTTCTTTAGGTACCTGTTTTGGCTCGATTCGAGACCCACACGATCGATAAGGTCTACCTCTCGACCTAGAATGTTGCACAGCTCCTCGCGCATCTCCATCACGTCGAATAGGCTCCACTCCGCATCCGCGCCAAAGTCTACGAGGATGTCGACATCGCTATCCGGCCGGAAGTCATCCCGCAGGATTGAGCCAAACACACTGAGCTCAGTTAGCTTCCAGCGGGCACAAAAGTCTCGCATCGCCTGCGAATCAAGCTCGATTCCTCCCATGGTCATCTGTCCTGCCCTCCGGTCGAATTATACCAGTCCCTAAAAGCGTGATGAAGAACCCGCGAGTCTGCCCCTGCGACTAAAGTCGCGGCTGCGAAAGGCACGAAATCCACCTCCGTAGATTAAGTCCGCAGTGCCCGGAGGGGCACTTTGTTCCTTGCCTAGCCGCGGTTTCAACCGCAGGGCACTTTCCGTGGCCATTTTCATCAGGCTTCTAAGGTCGCCACAAAACGACTCTCAGTACGGCCATGTCCAATCCCGTATCTCCGGCATGTCCTCGCCGTGTTCGCAGATGTACTGCTTGTGCTCGATGCGCTTGTCGCGCATCCTCTGCGCCACATGTGCGGCGGAAGCGCCAAGCTTCGGAACGCGCTCGATCACGTCCATCACCAGGTGATATCGGTCCAGGTCGTTCATCACCACCATATCGAACGGCGTGGTGGTGGTCCCCTCCTCCTTGTATCCGCGCACGTGCATGTTGTCGTGATTCGTCCGCCGATACGTAAGACGATGAATAAGGAGCGGATAGCCGTGGTAGGCGAAGATAATCGGCTTGTTGGTTGTGAAGAGATTGTCGAACTCCCGGTCCGAAAGGCCGTGCGGGTGCTCGCTCTGGGGCTGCAGCGTCATCAGGTCCACCACGTTCACCACCCGGACCTTCAACTCTGGAAAGTACTGCCTGAGTAGGTCGACAGCAGCGAGAGTCTCGAGAGTGGGCACGTCTCCCGCGCACGCCATCACCACGTCCGGTTCCGCTCCCAGGTCGCTGCTCGCCCACGACCACAGTCCAATGCCCTCGGAGCAGTGATTCACTGCGGCCTCCATATCCAGCCACTGCAGTTCCGGCTGCTTGCCCGCAACAATCACGTTGATGTAGTTGCGGCTCCGCAAACAGTGGTCCGTCACAGAGAGGAGAGTATTCGCATCCGGCGGCAAGTAGACGCGCACGACATCCGCCTTCTTGTTCGCCACATGGTCGATAAAGCCGGGGTCCTGGTGCGAGAAGCCGTTGTGGTCCTGCCGCCACACGTGTGAGGTGAGCAGATATGTGAGCGACGCGATCGGCCTCCTCCAGGGTATGTCGCGCGTCACCTTGAGCCATTTTGCGTGCTGGTTGAACATCGAATCGATGATGTGGATAAACGCTTCGTAGCACGAGAAGAAGCCGTGACGCCCGGTCAGCAGATACCCCTCGAGCCAGCCCTGACACAGGTGCTCGGACAGCACCTCCATCACCCGTCCGTCGGG
>VFKD01000383.1 GCA_009885735.1 bacterium | reverse complement strand
GGACCTTTGTGCATCAGACATCGGTAGGGGAGGACTTGGTTTCCACATAACACGATTCAACCACAGATATTCTCCATTGTCAAGCGTTTACGGAGGCACTACACTAGACACGGATCACCTTACCCTTCTGGAGCGAGGCGGATCCGGCAGTCTTGCCCTCCAGCTGCGCGTCGACCATCTGGCGGACGGCGAGATTGCCACGACCATCGTCACGTATGAGGAGCAGATGCGCAGATGGCTTTCGAGGGCAGCAACTGCCGACAACCCAACGAAGGTAATCGCGCCTATCAATGCTTGCTGGCTCATATTGAAACTTTCGCGGAGTTCACGATCCTTCCATTCGACCAGGCGGCGGCGGCGCACGTTGAAGAGATGATCAGAGCCCGCATCCGCATTGGCACAATGGACCGAAGGATTGCGGCAATTGCCTTGGCGAATGATGCCACATTGCTCACTCGTAACCTTGCCGACTTCGCACGAATACCGAATCTCCGCGCAGAGGACTGGTCAGCCTAATCGGCACAGGACCGCCGCCCGGGTGAGCCAGCACATGTTGTCAGTGGTTCAACCTGGGCAGTTACAGGTCGTATATACAAACACTGTGAGGCATGAGGAGGGCGACATCGACCTCGCACGCGCCTAGGATGCCACAACGGCTCGCCTTGGCTGCTCCTCTATGACGAGTACGGGCATGGGCGAGTTGGGATGATGGCCTTCAAGGGCCGCGAGCCGATGGTGTTCGTCGCGGATGAGAGGAAGTATCTGCTTGAGATTAAGCCGTAGGAAAGGACGCCTGCACGTCCGCCCCACGAAGTTGAGGTTGACCGAGACCAGTAACTACTCGCCAGAGTGCAACACTGTGATCTTGGCAACCTACCTACGTGCGCCTCCACACGGCAGCCCATTATCGCATGTCGTACTCTGGACGCGCAGCTAACGGTTTCATACTGCGGACCGCTGCGTCACTCTGACCGAATGTCTCCTGAAGCTGGAGAGTAGTAACCCATCTTGCTCTCACCGGGAATCTCAGCTACCCTGTTAACCGGCACGACCATTTGGTTGACCTCTGCTCGCAGCCAGCGAGGTCGCCCTCGATAGTACAGACAATTCTCCCTTGGGTGCCAGTATATCTTCTCAACCCAAAACTCCTGATTGTTCTCCAAAAGCAAGAGCCCACTGCTTCCCTCGAGAATAACACGAACCTCGTCATCAGTATCGCGACCGTCAACACCACCGTCAGCTAACCGGGAAACGTCTATTTCTACTATGCCGCTCTTGGGAGCGCTGGCAAGAAGTTGCATGGTCTCTATCGTTACAGCATCTAGTTCACCTTGAACCGCTAGGTCCACGCCGGCCTGCAGAGCCGCTTCGAGGACATGGTGATCGAGTAATCTCCCCGAGAGTCGCAAGCTTCCATATGTCGAGTCATAAATACAAGCAAATCGTTGCCCAGTCTTCGACTCTCCCCAGTCTATTCGTAGCTTGTCAGATGCTGAACGAATGTCTGTGCGTTCAAACGGTACGTACAGGAGTAGTGATTCTAGAAGGAGCTTGTGAAGCGCCTCACGATTAACTCCCTCCTTGCTCATCGCAGGGTGCAAGAGAACAACGCCTGTGGTGAAATAGTTTCGAAAGAAGGCTGACTGATCGAACTGTACGGGAGACCCACTACCGTGTAAGGGATAGGTGAATGTTGTCTCGGTCGCACCACGACGTTCTGTAAATCCACCAACCCACTCTCTCACCTGTAGATTGCACTCAAGGGACATGAGTTCGGCACACGAGACTGCCCTGAAGACATTACCACCTCTCAGATTGGGGAAGACGAGAGTTGGAAGCATCGTCGGCTTCGTCACATACGCCTTGTCCGGCCTCATCCGAACCTCGCGTGACCGAACTCCGACACTGTACACTCGGAATGGCCGCGTTGCGTACCGATAGATCGCTCCTGGATAGGCTTCCCGTAAGCATTGGGAGTAGCTAAGCGAACCGAACGGAATCTCCTCTGGTCCGCGCTTCATGACAGCCTTGAACTGGGCTTCTACGTCTCGCAGTGGGTAAACGTAATGTGGAAAGTCCCCCGCTTCCTCCTTCATCGCCTGGAGGTCTCCGGGAACCTGGCCCGACCTTTCAAGCTGCGCTAACGTAAGAAACCCGCTTGGCCACTCGACTTCTGACTTGATGGACGCTTCCACAGATGTTGGTACGGCTGAGGATGCCTGATCATGCTCGCCGCCAAGTCTAGCGAGGCAAAGAGCGTGGATGTATTGGATTCTAGGATTCTCAAGGTAGAGGGCGCTCTCTGCCGGCGGTCTGGATAGCAACCGCTCAGGTGCTGCGAATACGGCATCATCTAGAACGCTTCCCGAATGCACGATCAGTACATGTCCTGGCTTGTGCCTGCCAATTCTCCCAATCCTTTGTTTGAGGCTGGTAGACGATGCCGGTACACCCAGGAGAACTGCTGTGTCCAGTCCTGCAACGTCAATGCCCAATTCCAGCGCGCTAGTGCTCACTACACCCCGCAATGTTCCGGCAGAAAGTCTAGCTTGGATGTGATGGCGATCGACCTCCTCATACCCAGCCCGGTACGGTAGGACACTCAGCCCATTCAAATATCGAAGGCTTGACTCGATTGGCGGGACCTCGTCATCAGGCTCTGAGGAATCCGCATCCATTGTGGCATCAATGGCGGGCTCGCTCAATTCAGTTTGCTCGCTCTCCAGCGCCTCGTCGTGGTGCCTCGCCATTATGCTAGCTACTAGCTCGACCTGTTTGCGACTGTCAAGAAATGCAATGAATCGGGAATGGTCATCGAGAGCAACTTGGGCAAGAAGCTCGGTGAGCGTACTCATCGCGTCTGCATCCTCTGGAGGACGCGCGAGTGTGATCTGTACTGGTTGCCGCGCACTTCCGTTTGAAGCCTCATCCACAATGGTAAATGGCCGTCCAGTAAGGCGCTGGAGGTGATCGAACGGATTCGAGATGGTCGCTGAGGCCGCAACGAATTGCGGGGTCGTGCCGAGGATTGAGCAGATGTGCCGCAGTCTGCGAAACAAGAATGCTGAATTTGACCCAAATACACCCGTATACGCATGGGCTTCGTCGACTACCACGAGCTTGAGCCTAGACAGGAATTGGCGAACCACCGGCGAGCCACACTTCGGCAGGAGCCAAGCGTGAACGACATCCGGGGTCATCACTGCAATGTGGGACGACCTAAGCAAGTTATCTCGTTGTTTCATTGGGACACTGCCATCGATACGACAAACGCGAGCATCGCTAAACACTGTCTTTAGACTGTTCTGCCACCTTGTCTCTTGCTCCGATGCAAGCGCCTTCATTGGATAAAGGCACAAGACCTTGGACTTGTGTTCTGCACCGATGATTCGTATGGCAGCAGCGTGAAACAGTGCTGTTTTGCCGGAAGCGGTTCCGGTAGCAAGGCAGACATTGCCACCTCGGGCAGCGGACGTGATTGCTTCGACCTGATGTTGGTATAGTCCGTGCTTGAACTGCCTAGCGGCATACCTAACTGTCAGGTCACCGACCACGGCTGGATCAAGTGTACCGAACCTCGCGTTCTGAGGAGAGATCGGAATCTCAGCCGCTGTGGTCCAACCGCGTTCTATCATGAACTCCTTGATGCCATCGTTCATCTGTGATCTCCACCTCAGGCTGAGCTGCCGGCTGTCCAGTTAAGTCGTTCGGTCTGGCACACAAACTTAATTCTCTGGAGTGACGCAGCCGCCCATGCATCCGGCGGAACATTACTCCTGCTGTTCGGATGCCAAGACGCAAGTCTACATCTTACTCGCCACCTATGGTATATTAGTACACATTGCCTTTGGATTCCTGCACTGCGACCTGGCCAGGCGCACCAGCGTCGTGAGCGATCCGAGCCAGCAGGATGATGAGGAGTACATCGTGCGCCTCGTCGGGACGGTCACTACAGTCAGCACGCAGACTGTGCGGCTGCTTGGCGAGATGCTGCGAAGAGATGCATCGCTTGGGTAGAACCACAGCCCTGAGGAGGAGTGATGACGGAAAACCAGGAGGTTCCTATAGATTCGTGGTCTCAGCTACAAGTGTATGACAAGGGAGGGCGCTGGCTCTTTCGTGGTCAGCAGGACTGCAGTTGGGAGCTTGCCACTTCACTACAGAGGTGCCTTGTCAGCCACTCCATAACACCAGCCAAGCGATCGGCGATTGAGAACGGACTAATCCGGGAGTTCAGGAGGGCGTGTCACCAATACACTAACCATGTGCCTCACACGGATCACGTCGTTGAGACACTTGCGCTCATGCAACACTACGGGGCTCCGACACGCCTTTTGGATGTGACTTACTCCATTCATATTGCGACGTACTTCGCATTGGAGGGTCTCTTGTCACATGATCCGGATACCCATGCTGCAGCGGTATGGTGCATAAGAGGAGACTGGGCGTATAGCGAGTCAGCGAATCGGTTGGAAGCAGCAGGTCGGAGCCGTAAAGTTGTGCGATCCCACGTTACGAATTATCGGTTTGACGAAGGGCGCGAAACTCTTAATCGAAAGCTGTTCTTTCGTGGGGAGCCCGTGCGATTAGTTGCACCGATCAACACATATCGACTCAACGAGAGATTGAGGACCCAGAAGGGCATTTTTCTAATACCGGGTGACATCGGATTGAGCTTTAAGGAGAATCTCGAGGCAATGCCAGGGTTCGATGACCCACGGAACATCGTCAAGTTAATCATTCCAACCTGTGTCAGGAATAAGTTCCTTAAGAAACTCTACGACATGAACATCAGCCGGACGAGCCTGTTTCCTGGTCTCGACGGCTTCGCCCGCTCACTTGGGGTCTATACACATGCCTACAAGGCGGGTCCCTGGATTAAGAAGCGCAACGGGGTCTGGCGGTGCCGCAAGCACTAGCCGCCTCCCTACGCAGCCACTCCCACTGTCCCGATAACGTACCGAGGCTCGGGCACCTGTTCACCACGCTCGTGAAGAACCTCAAGGTACAGCTCAATCGCCTCCTTCACGCTGCTTCGGGCTTCGTCGAGGGTTGTACCAATGCTCACGCAGCCGGGAAGGTGTGGGACAATCGCGCGCCAGTTCGTCTCGCCCTATTCAAAGAGAACTGCGAACCGAGCGGAACTGGATTCCCGCTAGGGACCCCGTTTAAGGTCATAACGGGGCAGGCTATGCGGGAATGACGGTTTGGCAGACTGTGTGGGAATGACGGCTAGACTGGGTTCCCGCTAACGGCATGCGGGAATGACGGTTTGGTACGCGGTCTGGGAACGATGGTTTGACAGTACATGCGGCAATCTTGAGCCACGTTGACATGCCGGCTAGCTTCGTCGCCCACTGCCTGAACTGCACGCCTCGGTGCGAACGGACTCGGTATCCCACCGAGATGATGACGTCCAGGTTGTAGTGCGTGATGCTCCGCTCAACCGCCCGAGCGCCCTCCTGACGAACCTGTAAGTAATCCTTACAAGTTGCCTCTTGCTCCAGCTCTCCGTCTGCATAGACCGCACGCAAATGCATAGTGATGTTCTCCGGAGTAGTCTGAAACAGCTCCGCCATCTGCGCTTGCGAGAGCCAGACGGTCTCATCTTCGAGCCGCACGAGCACTCGCGGCTCGTTCGCGGGACCTGTGTACAAGAGAAACTGGGGTTCGATCATGGGTTTGGCTCCGGGATTGGGTTGGATAGGGATGGATTGCGGCGCTCTGCATGCGTTCCATCAAGGATACTGTATCCTGGTCCGCGAAAGCGGAAACGGACGTGGTCGTTCGCCTACCGGTGGGCGGGGCAAGCCCCGCAGCCCTACGCACGGGTGGCCTGGCCATGCAATGCAGCCGGATTCGTCGACTGCGCCTCGATACGGCTGAGGCTCCTCTCAGAATGACAGGGCGGAAAGCGATTGTCCTCATGCAGCACCTGCTCTGTTCAGTTGCGCTTCTTCGCGTCCTCGCGTCTTCGCCTTAGAACCGCCGTTGCCATTGCCCTTCTTCGCGGCTTCGCGCCTTCGCGTGAGAATGCCCTGGCCCCTGCGTTGCTGAACGGCAAGGGACGGTGCCCCTGCCCTACATTTCCGGGCGGTTTGAAGCGAGCCGAATAAT
>VFKD01000550.1 GCA_009885735.1 bacterium | reverse complement strand
CTGTCCCATTTATCGAATTGCGATCCAGTGCCTGCCTTACCATCTTTGCTACATCATCGAGCTCAAACGGCTTCGAAATATAATCATATGCGCCCAGGCGCATCGCCTCCACAGCCGACCGGACGGTGGGATAGGCCGTGATGAGGATGCCTTGGCATGAGGGCTGCAGCTCTCGAACCGACCGAAGCACCTCAACGCCGGACATATCCGGCATGATAAGATCAGAAATGAGCAGGTCTATAGGGCTGGCGGACGCAAGCGCCACAGCCTTCTTCCCGTTCTCGGCAAGCAGGACCGTGTAGCCGCTCTTGGTAAGAAGCGCCTCAAGAACGCGGCGTATGTTCGGTTCGTCATCGACGACGAGTATCGTGCGGGATTCTTTCATACCAGGTACATGTTGCCACATCGAGCCGCAAAGCGGCTACAAATCTGGGAGAGTGGGACTGAATGCCGGCGCCTGACTTTGCAGTACCGCCTCGGGTAGGTTTCGAACCGATGGGCTCACTGGCAGCGTGACTCGAAACGTAGTCCCCTGCCTCTCGCGACTTTCCACGCTTACATTGCCGCCGTGGCTTTCCATGATCTTACTGACGACAGCAAGCCCCAATCCTGTTCCCTTAACCTTGGTGGTGTAGAACGGCTGAAAGATAACAGTGAGGCGTTCCGGCTTAATGCCGACGCCCGTATCGGTAAACGTGATTCCAACCGACGCATGCTCCGGCTCGTCATAGGTTGCGACATGCAGCGCACCTCCATCAGGCATCGCTTGTATCGCGTTCAGCACAATGTTGCGCGCAACCTGCTCGACCTGCTTGACGTCGCACACGATAGGCGAAATGCTCTCGTCCGGCTCGTAGATCACGCGCACGCGCCGCTCGCTGAGGGATGGGGCCAATAACTGAAGGGTACGGTCCACAATCTCGTTCACATTGGCTGTGTCTAGATTTGCCTGGAGGGGCCTAGCGAAGTCCAGCAGTTCGCTGGTGATCCGGCTGAGCCCATTCACCTCATCGATAATGATCTCTAGAAACTCTCCGAGGCCCTCGACATCTTCGTGCTCCTTCTGCATGAGTTGCGCCGCGCCTTTGATGCTGCTGAGCGGGTTGCGCACCTCGTGAGCAATCTTCGCCGCAAGCTGACCGATGTCGGCGAGGCGCCGAATTCGAGCCATCTCTGCCTCCAGCAGCACTCCGTGGGTCATATCCTCCAGAATCTGCACTGCCCCATACCGATCACCCTGTTGGTCTGTAAGAGGAGATGTGAGCACATTCAGGTAGGTCGCACCCCTGGCAGGCAGGTGAAGCGACACGGTGTGCTTCGCGCTCGGTTTTCCCGTAGAGAGCACCTGTTCCATCAGGTCATTGAGAGTGTCCGCCTCGCCAGGAAGAAGTCCGAACCCTCCCACCAGGTCGCCATATGTCCGCCCTACTGCCAGGTCTTCCGGAACTCTCCACATCTCCATGGCAGCCTTGTTCCACCGTGTAATGCGCCCTTGTGCATCCACCACCACCACGGCGCCGGCCATGGAGCGCAGGATGTTGTCTGTCTGGGTCGCCAGCCTGTTCATCTCTTGGTATCGCTGCTCGCGGTCTTCGTAGAGAAGGGCGTTCTCAATCGCGAGCGCCGCCTGATTGCAGAACGTCTCGAGAAGTTCGAGGGTTTCCGACCGTATTGGCCTACCGCTCTGCTTGTTGTCCGCGACAATCACACCGATCGTCTGCCCCTTTGACACAATCGGCATAGCGACAAATGCATTCGTGCCGAGAGAGCGGGCGAACCCGCGAATCGGCTGCATGGCCGTTCGCGCATTTGTCTCCACAATCGGCATCTGCTTCCTCGCCACCAATCCGATCACTCCCTCACCTGGCCGCACCGGGCTTCGCCCTACCACTTCCGGCCGGTATCCCCTCAGCGCCCGTGGATAGTACCGCCTCACGTGGCGGTCTAGGAGGAAGATTCCACAACGGTCGAACTTGACCACATCGACAATGTTGTCTGCCACGATATCGATGAGCGTGGGAAGATCAAGGTGCGAGATGAGCGCCTGAGTTAGGTTGGTAATGGTGGAGAGCTGCGAAACGCTCTGGTTGAGATGGTCGTAGAGCTGCTTGTTCTTGATGGCAAGCGCAGCCTGCCCCGCAATGACCTGGAAGATAGGCAGGTCCTGCTGAGTGAAGTCCGGCGAGGGTCGAACCCTGCGAATAGAGAGAACGCCCAAGACTTGACCGTGATCGTCTTTCATCGGCACCACAATTGCCGATCCATTTGACGCAGGCTCTCTCTCAAGCATAGAATCTGAACGAGCGTCCACCAGTATCATTGGCTCACCCGTTTGGGCAACCCGTCCTGCAATCCCCTCTCCTATGGGAACCTGCGTGTCCAAGACAATGTCGTCGGACAGGCCGAAGCTGGCTGAAATGGATAGGTTCTGCGTGTCCGAATTCACGCGCATGAGGGAGCACGCCTGAGCGCCCATCACCTGGGCCGCGGTCTCTGTGATCATGTCCAGCAGGTGGGCTAGATCAACGCTGCCCATCGCCTTGCCAATCTCATAGACCGCACTGACTTCGCGCAGGGGCCTCTCCACCTCCTGACGCAGGTTGGACGCCTGAGCCTCCAAGTGAACTCGATCAACGGCAACAGCAACCAACTCGCTTAGCGCAGGGAGCCAGTTGCAGTCCTCGCGGACATGCAGAGCCAGGAGGACACTAGAGGCGGCCCGAGTGCCAACGTGCAGGCCAAAGACGCCCTCCGCCAACAGCACAGGCAGATTCGGCTGGACATGGGCCACCGCATATGACAGCGAGCCAATTCGCAGAACAGACGGCTCGGCGCCCACGCTGCAATAGAGGGGCGGAAAGCCCGCTACCTCCGCTCGCCCAGCCAAAATATGACTCTTCGCGTACAGGACTCCCAGAAGGCGCTCCAACACCTCCCCTGGGCTGCGAGCCGGACCAATGGCCCTTAGCGCATCCCAAAGCACTTCAGGAGCGCTGGACCCGAGTTTGTGCGACACCCCGTGACCATTCGGCTGGTCCGCAAGTTCGGAGTCGCTGGCGCAGCTATTCGTTGAAGCGGACATTAAGCACTTTGCGTCTTAGTAGTCATGGTATAATCCGTTGTTGCACGCGGCGTGCCAATTCCGCTGGGAGCGGTCAATGCGGAGGGAAAGGTTTATGCTGGATGTCGGGATTAGCTCCATGATTCAGCGGCCGGGCCTCCGCCAGTTCGTGAAGTTCTGCCTCATCGGCCTTACGAGCATGGTGATAGATGTAGGGATCGCCAGATACCTCACGTACGAGATGCAGTACCACTGGATCCTGGCGCAGGTCATCTCGTTCGCGCTCGCAGTTACCAACGGGTTCGTCTGGAACAGTCTTTGGACCTTCCGTGGCCTTGGTTCCGGAAGCAGGCATGCGATCTACCTGAAGTTTGTGGGCGTGAACGTCCTTGGTCTGCTGTTCAACCTAATCATTATGAAGGGTGTGTTCTTCGCTTTCACTGGGCACATCATCAACCAGGGCAACCCGGACAAGACCCATTGGGCTATTGCCAAGGGCATCGCCATCGTGCTGGTGGCAATCTGGAACTTCCAGGCCAACAAGCACTACACTTTCCGGCCCCCAGATCAGTAGCGAGAGATTGCATCTCTCGCTTTCTCCCAAGTCTCCGCCTTCACGCTTCCGCCTGTTCGCAGGTGAACCTGCCCATCCGGCGAGATAGGCGGTGCCAACTGATTCATCTCGTTTAGCCGACCAATCTCCCGCCGTGCTCTCGATTCCGTTGCGTCGCCGCCTCCACCCACATCGGGCCGAGATCGGGGCAGATCCGCGCCAAGCCGGTCCCGTTGCGACTGCAATTGGCTCTTGAGCGAATTCAGCTGATCCATCAACGGGTCGCGCTTACGAT
>VFKD01000683.1 GCA_009885735.1 bacterium | reverse complement strand
GGTTCCATGCGACGCCGAGAGGCGCGAATCCCAGTGCATTTCCATGGTAGATGTGAGCGTCTATGAGCGCCGCTAGGAGATTGTGCGCGGCGCCGATGGCGTGAAAGTCCCCGGTGAAGTGTAGGTTGAGGTCCTCTGACGGATAGGCTTGAGCCCTTCCGCCGCCCGCTCCTCCGCCCTTCACCCCGAAGACTGGGCCAAGTGAAGGTTCGCGCACGCAGATAACCACCCGTTCGCCAATGTGGCGGAGTCCGTCGCCAAGGCTAAGCGTCGTCACCGTCTTGCCCTCGCCAGCGGGAGTCGGCGAGATAGCAGTCACCACTATCAGCTTGCCCTGGGGTCGGTCCTTGAGCCTCTCCAGCACGCTGAGCCGAATCTTGGCTTTCGAATCGCCATATCCGATAATCTCATCGTCCAGGAGGCCACAGTCGGCCGCTACATCGCGAATTGGTCTCGTTGAAGGCATCTTCACTCCTGAAATTACCTGGTGCTGGGGTACGGACACAGCCACGGACAGGCTACTAAACAATAATTCGGTCATAAACGACCACCACTCTAGCCAGCGACACACAAGATAACGCCGCCTGGTCTCAGTAGACCTGGCGGCGTCCGTTACATCTGTTGGACGATCACGAACTAGCCCGTCAGCGGCAACGGTCCCTGACCGCAGAAATCCGCATTTCCAAACCGCTCGATCCGGTGTCCGAAGCCGTGCGCCATCGAGAGCAGAAGGCGGTTGTGCGGCACGCGCTGGAACTTGAGGCTCCTGCCCATCTTGAAGTCCAGACCACCACCCACCATCACAAACGGAATGTTGTCCAGAGTGTGGGAGTTGCCCTTGCCCAGCTCGTTTGTCCAGACGATGAGCGTATTGTCCAGCAGGCTTCCGACGCCACCGGGTTCAGGCGTCTCTGCAAGTCTCTTCGCCAGGTACGCAAGCTCGCCGCAATACCACTTGTTAATCCTCGTGAGCTTGTCTTGCGCATCTTTATTAGTGTCCGGCTCGTGCGAGAGGTCGTGCTGGCCTTCGTTGATACCGAGCCACTTCATTCGCGGCTGGCCCACCGAGTTGGTGTATTGGAGAGTGGCGACCCGAGTGAAGTCCGCCGCGAAGCTGCTCACCATCATGTCCATTTGCAGCTTGCTGATCTTGGGCATATTGTCGTTGTCTTCGCGAACTCCCGGCTCAATCTCCGGGAACGCATGTCCTGGATCCTTCGTAACATTCGCCTTCAGGTCTGCTTCCATCTGGCGCACCAGCGAGGTGTGTTCGTCAAGAATGCGCCTATCCGCCGGCGCCACGCTTGAACGCACTTTTGCCAGGTCTTCCTTTAGATCGTCCAGAACGCTCTTGAGGTTCTGCTGGTCCTTGGCGCGGCCATAGAGCTTGTTGAACATCTGGTACGGATTGTCGATGGGCGCGATGGGCTTGTTCGGCCCCACGTAGGACATTCGGGTCCAGGTATCAGCCCGGTCCGGCACCATCACTCCAAACTCAAGCGAGCCAAATCGAGTTCGCGTGGCCGGGTCCTTCTGCAGGAAGTTCTTCACTTCTTGATCGATAGAGATTCCGCTCGACCAGCCCGCAGGCGTGTCTGACCCGCCCTGTACATTGCCGGGGAAGAGTTCCGCGCCGGTGAGCAGGCAGCCGATGCCGCGCATATGGCTATCGCCATCGCCTCGCACCCGGTCGCACACGCCATGCAGGACGAGAGTCTGCTTCTTGAACGGTTCAAGCGGCGAGAGGCTCTCCTTGAACGTGAAGGTCTCGCCCTCTTCGGTGGGCCAGAACGTCGGAGGCACGACTCCGTCAGGGCTAAACATGATGACGAGGCGCTGCTTGCGGCGAGGAGCGCCAGGCGAGGCGAGAGAAGGCAGTCCAGTAACAAAGGGCAGCACTGCCGCGCCGAGGCCGAGGCCGCGCAAGAACTCGCGCCGAGTATTTGTGTGAATCAAGCTCATTCCCCCATTGGGCAGATCGTCCAACTATCGTCATTCTACCGCGAAATATCTGGTTCTGCCACCAAATTCTTTGCCTAGACGCCTGAGGCGGTTCTCGCCATGATCTCCACCATCAGCTTGCGGATGCTGAATTCGTTTGCCTGGAAGTAGCGTGTGAGGTCCGCCAGTGTCTTCGGTCCATAGGCTCGAACCGGCTGCTTCACAAGATGGTGGAAGAGCCGCTCGACGAAGGCGCTGTGCGCCTCCTGGCTGCCTGCCACAAATTCTGCCAGGTCCTTGGCGCCGGTGAACTTGACGCTCTTACCGCTCGTCGTGACGTAGCTGCCGGTGGCGACCACAGGCTTGCCGTTCTCGGACGTCTGGAATCTTCCGATCGCGTCGAACTTCTCAAGCGAGAATCCGAGAGGGTTGATGAGGTCGTGGCACGACATGCAGGCCTCCGACTTGGTCTGCAGCGCAACCCGCTGGCGCGTGGTGAGGTCCGGGCGAAGCTCGGCGGAGAGAGGGACTATCGCTTCCTTTGGCGGCCGAAGAGTACGCCCCATTACGCTTCGCGCCAAGAGTACGCCACGATGAATGGGCGAGCTGCCGGATTGGTAGGCGAAGGTGGACATGATGTAGGGATGCGTGAGCACTCCGGCCCGCTCGCCAGGATTTATCGCCACCGGCTGAAAGCCGGAGTCCGCAGGCAGGCTTGCTCCATACATCGGCGCCAGCTTTCCGTTCACAAACACACTGTCCGAGAGGAGAAGCTCGCGGTAGTCCGATTTGTCGCTCCAGACAGTTCGCTCCAGAAACAACTCGAGCGAGGTCCGAAGGTCCTCGGCAACGGACGCATCAAACCCTGGAAACCGCTTCGCGTCCTTCGGAAGCTCGGGATGAGCGTCCACCTTCAGCCACTGCAGAAAGAACTCGCGGAGCTTGGTCCATGCGCGAGGGTCAGACGCCATCCGTGCGGCTTGCTGGGAAATCTGCTCGGATGTCTGCAGTTCTCCGGCCGCCGCAGCCCTCAGGAGGGCCTGGTCCGGGAGGGTGTCCCACAGGCCAAACGACAGCTTCGACGCCACGTCATACGCATCGCGCGAAGCGGCTCCAGCCTCGCGATAGAGGAACCGAGGCGACTTCAGGACCAGCAGCAGCGAACGCTTGACGGACGTGTCGAGGTCCTTCGATCCGTCGAAGTGGCTGCCGACAAAGGACTGCTCCATCTCCGCCGTGAGCGGCCTGCGGAACGCCCGTTCCGCGAACTTCCGGCAGAAAACGCGAAGGCTCTTCTCGCGGTCCGGATCTGCGTCCTTCACCCCCGAGAGTTCGGCAAGGTGAGCCGCGATATAGCCAGTGGTCTCGATTGCGCCCTCGGTGGTCGCCTCCTCCCAAGCCTTCGAGATGGTCGTGCCGCGTTCATAACCAATGCTGCGATCGTCCGGCGGGAACGGCGCGGAGACCGAATATCCCTCGGCGAAGAAGCTCGGCGCGAGGCATCGAGTGGGTATGCCGGAGGAGACGAGGGCTCCTGGCGGTTTCCATTCGAGCACCACCGTAGCCGGCAGTGCCGGCTTCTTCTTGAGCACCTCGAGATTGTTGACCCCTGTCACGCCTTTGCCGAACTCCACGCGCAGCGGGTAGGCCCTGCCTCCTACAAGGTAGAGAGAGGCTCGATATTCGTTGTCCTTGCCGGACTTTACGGTAGCGTCGATGAGACGACGGTTCAGGTCGTTCACCCACAGGCGGACTTCATGATCTGTCTTGATAGTGAACTCGTACTCACCTGTGTCCGGCGCGATTACCGAGCCAATCCAGCGAATGGAGAACTGGTACGGGTCGGGCTGTCCCGGCACCGCAGCAGCGGCTCCGAACTCGAACCTAAGCTGTGGGTCAATCCGATCCACCACGCGGTCCGCAGGCCGAAACTGATTTGCCTTGAAGTACTCACCCCGAAGGCCCCGCCTATCGTCTTGGTGGCCAACGGCGCGAAAGCTGCCCACGAGGTCCGCCAAGGCGTTGCGATACTGCCGAACCGTGAGCCGGGAGAGCTCTACTCGTGCAGGTCTCTTGCGCTCCTGGGCGAGTGGGGAGTAGAAAGCCTCGTGAATGAAACCAGCCACCAGCCGTGAGTCAGCCGTCGAGCACTTCCTCGGTCCGGGCGGCATCGACTTTGCGATAAAGACGGCAAGCTGCCCTTCCGAGAGCGTGCCGGCGAGCGGCTTGGGGTATCCCTTCGCACCCTCGCCCTTCGCTCCGTGGCAGCTTGCACACTGCTTGCGGTAGACCTGCTCGCCCGTGGGCTTCTGGCCGCCACCGCTGGCACCCGCCACGATGAGCGCCATTAGCGAGATGAGCACTGCTGCAACCGGAATTGTCTGGCGCAGGGGGATGGAGGCTGGCGTTTTCATACAGTCAGATTGTAGGCCACAACGCACCCGAAGCGCAAGTCTAGCGTGAGAGCATTTTCTGAGTCCAGGCAATAATCTTCCAGTGGTTGCCGCACGAAACGCACCTCGTTACCTCATCGTAGGAATCGTCCACGGTCTACGTTCGTAAAACTGTCGATCCTCCTTATGGCTCAGCAAGATGCGCTCCCTCCGATCTGCAAAGACGCGGTCGCGTAGAGTAATGAACGCGTCAAGATTAGTTGGACAAGCAAAGTGCTCCTGCGGCTGGTATCGATTGCGAAAGCCATTACATCCAGAGCACGCCAATACGCGATTGATAATGTCATCCACCCAAGCCTGTGGTATGACTAGCGCTTTGCATATGCTGCTCGGGATCACATGATCGTACGACATCATCAGCCAATGGTCATAGGTGTCGACCAAGCTAATTCCGCAGTAGGCGCAAGCACTTTGACCAGTCACTCGCTGATGACGCAAACCATAGCCGCGCCGACAAATTCCATGCTTCGTACGTCCAAGCCATTGGCGTCCACCATACGGATAGCTTCTGAATGGCTCTGGTGATAAACTTGGCTCACTCACCCTCTTCCTCTCCTCTCGTTCGCCGCACCTCGACATACCGCACACCAACCGACTTCCCATCGCCCTCCAGCATGGGCTCCAGGCGGCCTGGGCCGGCAGGAAGTGCGATTCGCAGGGTGCAGAGGGCCGAGTTCGCAGGTGCCTCGACCTTAGCCTCGACCGCGCCGAACTTCACAATCGCCGTGCGAGCGGTTGGTGAAGCAGTGTAACGAAGCAGGATCTCATACTCCCCGGCGCGCTCCACGTCCACCTCCCAGTATCCCAGCCCAGCCGCCACGCTCGGGCCTCGCCAGTCCTGCCGAGTAAGAAGGGTCACAGGCTCGTACTTGCTTCCAAGAATAATGCGCGGCGGATCGTAGCCTCGCGAGGCAGACACATCCGCGAACCATGCGTTGTAGTCGCTGCGGAGGCGGCTCAGTACCTCGGGATTTTGGGCGGCGATGTCCGTAGTTTCTGCCGGGTCTGCCTGCAGGTCACCGCGATCCACCACCAAAAATAGACCGGACTTAGCGGAAGTCAGTTGGGTGTGGCCTTCCTGCCGGTCCTCGCGCTCAAGTCCCTGGGTCTGGAGGATAATTATGTGCCGATTTTTGAACAATCGGCAGGAATATATTGCGATAGTGGCGCATAGAGTTTCACCAATTTGGTGAGGTGATAGATGCGCCATGTCCGACAGGGATTGCTGCCGTTTGAGTTGGAACCGGCTGGGCCGAAACGCAGCGTTACGGCTCATGCAGGACTT
>VFKD01000142.1 GCA_009885735.1 bacterium | reverse complement strand
GTTTGGTCCGCCAGCAGCGATTTTTCCGAAAACATTCCCGGGGCTGCAAACTCTGGAAGTTCCCGCCTGGAACCCTAGTGTCCCGTCAAGTCTTAATTTGCGGGTAGAGTCGTTTCAGTTTTACTCGTGCGTTTTCGATTTTGAACTGCCAATCGACGCCGCGTTGTTTGTCGTTGGTCTTCGTTGACCAAGCTGCGATTTCTGATTGCAAGAGTTCAAGTTCGCCAATGCGTCGATCTGCCAGGCACTGGCTGGTCAGGCAACTGAGTTCGCATTCGGCCACGTTCAGCCAACTGCCGTGCTTGGGCGTATGGACCCAGTCGATTTGTCGCACGTACTTCCGAGCTTGTTCGGGAGAGAACGCCTCATAGAAGGCTCCTTTCGTGTGCGTATTCAAGTTATCAGAAACCAGTGTGACCTTCGGACACTCGGCATATCGCGTGTCGAGCAGATGGGCGACTTCAATCGCCCAGTCAACCTTGGTGCGACGAGCCCGCGCCGTGGCTTGCCGGAATCCAGACAGCGGTTCGGCAAACATGAAGATGCTCGCCGTTCCCTTGCGTTCATATTCGTAATCGACACGCTCCGGATGTTGCTTGGTGGCCTTGATGGGTACGCGGGTCTCACCGATGAGTTGCACCGGTTGCTCGTCCATGCACAGCACCGGACATTGCGGATCGTAGGCCTTTTCATAGGTTTCCAGCACTTCCTCCATGTGGGCGACGAACTCGCCATCGGCCTCGGGAGGAATCACCCAGTACGCGATTTTTCGCCTTGTCATGCCGTTTTTTTTAGCGTCTTACGGACCGTCTCAGGGCTGATGGATTCCACGATCTCCAGTTCCACCAGTTGATCGGCCAGCAGCCTCAGCGACCAACGGCCATAACCGGCTGGAGGTTTACCGAGACGCATGGCAATCAGCTTCGCTTCGCCCGCTCCATCGAGAATCGGAGCCGTGGGTGGAGTCGCACGCTTCTTCCGCTCGAGTGCCGCTCCAAAGCCTTCCAGCACCAACGCCATTCGCACGTTCTCCACAGTCCGGACCCGACAGCCAATCGCCTCGCTAATCTTTTCATCCTTCCACCCCGGACCATCGGCGTCCGCCTTCAACAGAATCTGGGCGCGTCGCAATTTCTCCGACTTACCCTTCGAATCCTTGATGACCTGTTCACAAACCCTGCGCTCTTCATCCGAGAGCCGTACGATATACTTCTTGTTCATCGGAACCTCCTTGTTACGGGAAGGTTCCCCAAAATCCACTACTTCTGGCAACCCCAATATTTAGCTTGGACGGGGCACTAGTCGCTCAGCGACGAACCACCGCTTGGTCCCCGGTGCGCCGGTCAGGACTGTCGGTCCGGCGAAATGAATCTTCGGATAGACGCGCGGCGCTCGGAACGG
>VFKD01000306.1 GCA_009885735.1 bacterium | reverse complement strand
CGTCACGAGGGCCGATATGCACTCAGGCGATTCTCGATCCGGGATTAGCGCGGTGTGGAACCCGTCGGCGGCTTCGGCGTGGCGCCGGTGACGGGCTCGACCTTTAGCGGCGCTTCGGGCGTGGAACTCACCCCTCCCGCTGCGGGCGTGCTCGAACCGGAAGGCTTTGCGCTTGAACCGACGCCAGCCGGCTTCTTGGCTGCAGCCTCGGCCTTCTTCTTGTCCTCGTCGGCTTTTCGCTTCGCCTCTTCCTCTGCGAACTTGCGAGCCTGTTCCTGCTCTGCTTTGGTTAGCTCTGCTATCTTCTTGGTCTCTTCCAGTGCAAGCTCCGGATGCCCCAGCTCCTTGAACGCAGCCTCAAGCTGAGTGTGAGTGGACTTGGTCTCGGGACCGGTATCCCACCGGTGATAGCGCTGAATCTTCTTGTATTGATCCAGGGCCTTGGCGGCGCTGCCGGACTCCTTGTGCAATCGAGCAAGAGTGAACTGCGCCTCTTGGTCCTCGACGCTTGCAAGGGACTGCGTGTAGAGGTCGATTATCTCTGCTCGCAGCTTGTCTTGTGCAGCCGGATCGACCTTCGCAGGCTTTAGGTCGCTCGATCCTGTTAGTGGGAGACCTGCCATGATGTACTTTTGGTACAGCAGCTTGCCGAGCGTTAGGCCGGCTGAAGGATCTGCACTGCCATCCTTCTTTACGTGGTCCCTCAGCACAGTCACCAACTTTTCCTGATCCGCGCCCTGGCCCGACACTGGCATCTGCATGCCCATCATTCCCATTGGACTCGACTTACCATGCATATAGCGCCATTCCAGCGACTTGTCCAGCCATACCACCTTCGCAGCCGTGCGAGAAGTGGTCAGAAACTCCTGGCTGGCTCTAGACTCTGCAGTTCGCCGAAATGTCTCGAGCAGGTCCGCCTTCGTCTTCTCGTAGTCCTTCGGAAGCTGTCGCCGAGTGTCGTCCACGCGAATAATGTGATAGCCGAAATCGGTCTTCACAACTCCGCTTGTCTCGCCCTTCTTCAGCGCGAACATCGCATCGGCAAACGGCTTCACAAACCCACCGTCACGTCGCTGCCAGCCCATGTCACCGCCCTTTGGGGCGCCGCCAGGAACCTGCTTCTTTAGCTTTGCATCGTACTTCATCGGCTTGTTGGACGGGTCGGTAGTAAGCTCGTTCGCCAGCTCTTCAAACTTTCCGCCGGCCTTAATCTGGGCCAGAATTGTCTCTGCCTTGCGCTTTGCCTGCGCGTCCGGCAATGACACTGTTCCCGGCCGTGGCGACGTGGGAACGCTTATCAGGATGTGGCGGACTTTCGCCTCGTCATAGCTCGCCACGAGGTCAGCCTCCGAGAGCTTGCGGCTGTCGCTGAGTGTGGCGCCGACGATCTCGGGCAGCAGAGCCTTGCGGAGGTCCATGCGAAGCGAGTCCATGTCGGACGCGCCCGAAAGCTTCAGCAGTTCATCGTCCGTCAGCTTCTTGTCCGTATCGCCGCCACGGGTGCGAAT
>VFKD01000559.1 GCA_009885735.1 bacterium | reverse complement strand
GGCCAGCCGAACTGGTGGCGCGAGGCGGTCCTGCTCGAACGGGCAGACAGGCTCGACGAGGCGGAGGCGGTGATACGTAGGGCCCTCGATCACATTGGGGTCTATTCGCAGCTTGCCTACCTGTTTGAGTGTCGAATGGCTCGCCTAAGCTCGGAGGGTAACCTGGAGGGCGCACAAGCTGCCAAGAAGAGGGCAATCCACTGGCTGTACGCCTATGCGGGCAGCGCCACGAGCGGAGGCGAGGGGGCTGCGCTCTCGATGGAACGGGACGAGCGCATCGCCGCGCTCGGTGGAGAAGAGGAGTAAGGCTAGTTGCCCGAGGACAGAGTGTGGATACGTTGTCCCTGCGGTTGAAACCGCGGCTGTAGAGGTCACCAAGTCCGCCTTCGCGGACTGCATCCACAATCCACGGAGGTGGATTTCGTGGTCTTTACAGCCGCGACTTTAGTCGCAGGTTCAAAGGCGAGCGTTTTTCATCTCGCTGCCAGATCAGGCGGGTCTACAGCAACAAGCTGTGTTCGGCTCTGAGTGGGGCAGTCTACGGCAACTCTCGCTGACGTTGCGGCGACCATCTTGTTAACGAGACCAATCACACACTGGTCGTATGACTAGAGGGTTGGGTTCGCTCCGGCAACGACATCCCCAACGCTCTCAATCAACAGTGGCGGATACTTGCGCAGCGATTCAGTACTGTTCTTGATTGGAGCGCCGCCCTGGTCAAGCCGATCTGGACCGACGCTGTAGAGGAGGTATCCCATTGGCGTACGCTTGTAGCAGAAGGTCTGCTCGGGCCTGAACGGGTCACGCGGCAGGCTCGATAAATACTGTGGAACAAGTACCGAGAGGTCTTGCGGATACTCATTGTGGTCTAGGAAATAGGCCCTCAGGGCATATTTCACGATGAGGAGTCTATTTGGGACGAGGGTGTTCTTCGCCTCCAGGAATCTCCGCAATCCATTGTTCATCACAAACATGCGGACATAGGGATTCGGGACGTCCGCATCAGCGTCTGTTTGCGGGGGAGGGAGTTTATCTGCGTCGGCAATCTGCCTCTCCATCTCCTGAACATACTCTCCCATCAGCTCGCGCTTGGCGCCGTAGTAGATGCCCTTGCTGAGTCCAAGGCGACTGAGAAAGTCGCCACCCTTCAAGAACGGGATTGAAGACAAGTACGACATCACCCCTTCAATTTCGAAATAGGTCTTCCGTAGCTCATCTCGCCAAGCACGTTTTTGCAGTATCTTCATTATCTCGGACTGACCGTCGTACATCTCGTGCCGAAGCGTTTCGCTTAGGGGCAGGTGTGTCGAGGTAATTGCCTCCAAACGCTTCACTGCGGAGGTGGCAGCCGCCCTGTCAACACGGTCAACCAGCCGCCACAAGTGGAAACGACCGAAGTTCTGGATAGCCATTCCTACCATGCGGCCAATTGTTCCATTCCCGCGCGCGACCATCGCACCCATCTGGAGCATATCGAGGGCCGTCTCAAGCGCGTGGCCCGCCTGCCCTGCCGCATCATATGCACCGGCCTCCATCGTCATTATTCGGGCAAGCTGTCGCTGGTGTCCGCCATCGTTCATCTCGTCGAGATCAATCGGAACGTTTGGCCTCACGTACTCCTGGAGCAGCCCCTGGCGCAGCAGGGCAAGTGCTTCTCGGTTGCGAGTAACGTAATCTGCTCGCACTCGACCTCCCACACTGCTCTCCCCTGTGGCGGCCAGCACCGCTGGCTCGAAGAAGTTGATTATGCTCTTCTCGTCCTTAATAGCAGCCCACGCTCGCTCCCATGTGTCATAGGCATTCACCTTCGGGAGGACCTGCGGAGGGATGTGGATCTCTGGGTTGATGTCGCCCCAGCGGAGGTAGCCCCAGAACGCCCCGGCGGACAGGGCGCATGCACTCGCGAGGGCGAGAACAACCGTTCGCGCTCGTGCGAGCCATCGCCTTGGCTTGCGTGGGACTGCGGCTAGCCCTTGGTAGGTGACTGCTTCAGTCTCTTGCTTCATCTCGTGAGCCTCCGCCTCTCTCTGGCAGCGGATGGCTTGTGCCGCCACAAATCGCTGATGCAACCACTACGAGACTACTCCGCTAAAGGCGTCAGGAGTTTCACGTAGGGTGAAGGGACAAAAGGGACAACAGTGACAACAGTGACCAAAGGGATAACGAGGACCATGACCGCGAGGCTATGATCGGGAAGGGAGCCTACCGCCGACGGCGGTTCGAGGAGAGGATCTTCTGGGCGTCGCGGTATTTCACCACCGTGCGCCGTGCAACGTCGATGCCGCGCTCGCCCAGCAGCTTCACGATGTGCTGGTCCGACACCGGTTGACGTGGGTCTTCGTCCGCAATAATCTCTTCGATGTTCATCTTGATAGAGAGCGAAGGGTTGAAGAAGATGTCGTACGCCACCACTTCCTGGTTCGGAAGCTGGACAAACTTCTTGGCGGTGGCCCGGCTAATCGTGCTCTCGTGCATAGCCAGCATGTCCGCCACGCGGGTGCGCGTGAGCGGGCGAATGTAGGTGCGAAGGCCCGTTTCCAGGAAACCCTGCTGAAGGTCGACTATCGTGCGCGTGATGAGCCGCAGAGTCTTTCGTCGCTGCTTGATGTTGCGAATGAAGAGCTCCGCTCGCTCCACATACTCGGTGACGTGCTTCGTGCCATCCTCCTTCAGCCCCGCGTCGCCCGCGCGAATTCGGTCATAGAGCTCGCGGTAGGTTGGGTTGACGCCAAGCAGGAATGGCTCCGTGCCCAGCACCTCTACTTCATAGCCGAATTCGGTGCGGCGAAGCACGACGTCCGGCTTTATCGAGGCTCTACCGGCGGCGCTTTGCGTGGCCCAAGGCGGTCTGAACTCGCTTGCTGGATACGGATGGCACTGTGAACGGATGAATTCGAGAGCTTGGCGGGTCTTCTCCAGCGAAACTCCATTGGCGCGGGCAAGCTTGCCCACGCGCCCTTCCGCAACGTCTTGGAAGTGGTGCCGCACAAAATTTTCGGCCAGCAGGTTGCCGCAGTGCTCCTCGCGCAGCCCTTCAAGCTGAATGAGCAGGCACTCCTGAAGGTCCTGCGCGGCGACGCCCGCCGGGTCGAAGGATTGAATGACGTCCAGGATGCGCCTCACATCGTCCACATTGCACATCAGGTCCGCTGCGATCTCGTCGCATCCGGGCTCGAGCCAGCCGTTGCCGTCCAGGCTGCAGATAATGTACTCGCCTATCCAGTAGTCCTCCAAAGAGACCGCGGCACGCAGAAGCGACCGAAGGTGATCCTGAAGCGTGACCTCGGCCTCTATGTTGCCGACCACGTCGAAGTCCACCTCGTCCGAAACGGCGTTTCGGTCGAAGGTTTCGATGTCGGCAATGTAGCGCTCGCCCTCGGCGAGACTACGGACGGGGTCGTCAGTACGTGAGCAGATGGGGCACATGGAAGGGTTTGGGCAGTTCCCCTGGCAAACCTGGTCGCGCTCCATCACGTCGAGCGCTGGATTCTCCAGGAGCTCGCTCTCGATGTGCTGCTCGAGCTCGAGTGCCGTCTGCTGCAGAATGGCGTTCGCCATGATGAGCTTCGGGTCGATTCGTTGTGAGATTACTTGGCGTTGATCTTGGCGAAGCGCCACGGTCTACTCCTTCATCTTTCGCGCGGAGGGCGGCTGGACAGACCCAAGAATAGTCTCTGCGACACTCATTATCGGCATGCCTAACTTGAAGCCACAGGCGCGGAACACGTTCTCACAGCGAGCAGACCCATTATAAACCGCTGATATTTTGCCGTCAAGTGAAGTTTGGCACACATCTTGCATTAGGCTGCCCATCCGCAAGTGGTCCTCTCAAAGACTGGTAATCCTACCGGGCGTTCCCGCCGACAATCTCACTAGATGCAACTGCCCGACCCATCGGGGTGCGGGACGACCTCTTGGAGCAGCGCGCGATGGCGGATCAGGCCCAGGGCCTGCGCGACCTGGTAAACCTAGCCGTGCCGAGCCCCGCGTCGGCCCGGCCAATCGGCGCCGTTCGCTTCGCCGTGCTCTATCCCGACGACGCGATCCTGGAATGGGCTGCGCGCTGCATCGTCGCGAGTCTTGCTCGGCTCGGCGTCTCATGCGTCCACTCACTCTCTGGTACGGATGCCTTCCCGGGAGAACAACCAATCCTGTTGGCGCTCGGATCTAGGCGCAACATTGCGGCCGCCTACGCGACTCTCAAGACGATTGCGCGCTCCGGCGGGGGTCAGCCGGTGCATCTGGTCGTGGTCTCCTGTGGCAGCGAGGCAGAGTCCGAGGCGATCGCGTCACGTCTCCAACACGTAGCCAGCAGGTTCTTAGATGTTCGTGTTCAGCACGTAGGTTCGGTAAGTCCCGTCGAGGCCGCGCGCGATTCGGACCAGATTGCCCGCCGACTGGCATCCGCCGAGGGCTCTTGTCTTCTTGCCAACCTGCCTGAATGCGCAGTGGTTACCACGAGGTCCCAGCGCAGAACGACTAGTGCAGACGAACCATGAGCCGTGTGCCGTTGCCGGCCGCAGGCCATTCAGCCTTGGCGTTTACGGCCAAGGTTTGCATGTGCCGCCACGGAGCGGTGACAGATGGTAGGGACGGACCGTGAGCCGTGTGCCGTTGCCGGCCGCAGGCCATTCAGCCTTGGCGTTTACGGCCAAGGTTTGCATGTG
>VFKD01000585.1 GCA_009885735.1 bacterium | reverse complement strand
CACAAACCGGATGCAACTGGCGCAACTGGGGATCACCCCGAGGAAGCATCCGTTAGCAGTTCGCCGCGCGCCTGGGCACCTTGAGAGAAACCTCGGGAGTCCGGGCGCGTCGTGCGTTTTGCCTAGCCTGCACTATTCACATTGCTCATGAAAGCAGCACAGACCGTCAAACCGTCATTCCCGCATGTCCTTAGCGGGAATCCAGGTTCGCTGTGCTGGATTCCTGCTTCCGCCGTTCGAATTCAAGGAGATGTGGTTGGCAAAAGTAGTAAGAGCGCTCATTAGCGTGTCGGACAAGACCGGAGTGCTGGAGTTTGCCCGAGGTCTCTACGATCTCGGCGTGGAGTTGATCTCTACGGGCGGAACCGCGAAGCTGCTGCACGATGCCGGCATTCCAGTTCGAGGCATCTCGGACCTCACCGGCTTTCCCGAGATGCTCGATGGGCGGGTCAAGACCCTGCACCCGAAGGTTCATGGCGGCCTGCTTGCGCGGCGCGACTTGCCCGAGCACATGGAAACCATTGCCGCACATGAGATTCTCCCGATTGATCTGCTTTGCGTCAATCTGTATCCCTTTGCCGCGACCGTCGCAAGGCCGGAGGTGACGCTGGAGGACGCTATCGAGAACATCGATATAGGTGGTCCGGCTATGGTCCGCAGTGCATCAAAGAATCACGATGCGGTTACCGTACTGACTCGAGCAGCGGACTACATGGTTGTACTGGATGAACTTCGAACAAATGGCGGCGCGACGACGCTTGCAACGCGCCGCAGGCTCGCTGCCGCAGCCTTTGCGCACACAGCGCGTTACGACTCGATGATAGCTGGATACCTATCCGCGCAGTTCACGCCGGAGGAGCCGTACGTTCAGGAACTCACCGTGGGCTTCGAGCGCGCCTTTGCGTGCCGGTACGGCGAGAACCCGCATCAGAGCGCTGCCTTCTACAAGGAACCACTGGTTAACGAACCTTGCATTGGCACATCTAGGCAGCTCCACGGCAAGGAGCTTTCGTTCAATAACCTCTTCGATCTGAATGCCGCGCTGGAGACCGTGAAGGAGTTCGATGAAGCGCCTGCCGCCGTCATCATCAAGCATGCAAATCCATGCGGAATCGCCCTTGGGATCGATATTGCGCAAGCGTTCGAGCGTGCGAAGGCATCGGACCCGGTGTCGGCCTTTGGCGGTATCCTCGCGGTCAATCGGCGGGTGGACGCTTCTGCTGCGGAATTGATAACGGGAAGGAACACGTTCTTCGAGGCGATTGTTGCGCCCGGATTCACGGCGGATGCGCTGCCCATCCTGACCGGCAAGAAGGCGTGGGGCGCGAATCTGCGGCTCCTAGAGGTTGGGAGTTTGGAAGGTTGGCGGAAGTTGGCAGCT
>VFKD01000724.1 GCA_009885735.1 bacterium | reverse complement strand
GCGGCAACTAAGAATCGTCGAAATGTAGTGGAAACTTTTGGGCCTAAAACGGCCAAATCACGTTCAGAACTACCCTTGTGACCGCCGTAACTGCGGAAGTTGGGCTAGACGTGACCACAGGTAAGTTCTCGGAGGCCAAGCGATCCCGCGTTGTCGATGAATGGATCGGACTCAGTTCCTCGGAAGATGGAGAGTTGGTTCTCGTGCTGCACAACAAAACGGTGATGTTGAGACGCCTTCCAGACCTTCGTGTTGTTCGCACGGTCTACGTGTTTGACGACGAACAGGGCCGACCAGATATTGAACTCTCGCCCACCGGTAGGTTTAGCCTGATCGGAATTGAAGACGCTGCCGCGGCCGTGCTGATTGACAATCACACCGGCATCCGTATCCACACGTTTCGACACCGAGCGCGCGGCAAGAATCAAGTCATCTACTCGTTGCGCTTCTCCAGGGACGAGCGGCTTGTGCTGACCGTCTGTGGCGCCGACGAGGAGATTGATGAGGTAAAGGTGTGGGACCGAAAGAGCGGGAGACTAGCACGTTTGCTTTCCCGCGCAGGTGATGACGAATTGACAGCGGGAGCTCTGTCACCGGACGGAAAACTGATTGTGACGGGCGGATGGAAGTTGCGCGTTTGGGATGTTGCAACTGGCCGAATGGTTAGGGAATTCCCAAAGCAGAGACAAGAGCGGCCATTCTATGCATTCCGTATCTCTCCGGATGGCAAGTACGTGCTCACATACGCCCAGATAACGGCCCTCTGGAACCTACACACCGGCGAATTGGTCCGTGAGTTGAAGTAAGGCCGCGGTTGGCACCACGGAGAACACTCAAAGCACATGAACGTCATGAAGCGAGACCTGCACATGATCCGAATGAGGACGCTGCACGTACGAGAGCTGTTCAAGAAGCCTCTCGTTCGACGCGCGTTCGTCCTGCTGGCCGTTTTCGCCGCCCTTCTCGCCAAGGCCTGGTGGACCATGCTGTGCTGGCAGACCTCACGGTACGATGTGCTGAGAGCGGTAAAGAACCGCGATGCCAATACGCTGGAACGTCTGCTGGAGGATGGCGCGAATCCGAATAGCCATACCGACTATCTCGACTATGCTTACCTGTGGGACGTCCAGGACCTGATGGATCTCGTCAACGGCTTTCTACGGCGGAGGGACTTTATCTTCGAGAAGGGCACGACAGCCTTAATCATGGCGATCGAAAACGAGGATGTCGCCTCGACTCGCCTTCTGATGAGGCATGGTGCAGACCCGAGCGTACGCGACTATAGCGGCTTCTCTGCCAACGCCCATGCGAGCAGTGCGACAAACCGTGAGATCGACTCGATTGTGAAGGGCGGCTGATGACCACGCGCCGCGTTCTGCGCAGGTTGCATTTTCCCTCGTCAATCGGCTAACATAACCGGCGTACCCCCAAAACCCAGACCCGGAAGGAGACTGAAATCCATGCTGAATAGGAGCGCGGCCACGCTGAGCGTGCTGGCCGCTGCTGCCGTGTGCGGAGCCGCCATCGCCGCACACCCACCCAAGCCCGGCCAAGCTGCCAAAGCCGCAAAGCCGCAGCCCGCCGCAATTGTGAACGGCCAAGTCATCAGCCGCAACGACCTCGCCACCGAGCTGATCATGGACCAGATGGCGCGCATCAATGCAGGC
>VFKD01000355.1 GCA_009885735.1 bacterium | reverse complement strand
TCGGCGCAGAGCAGAGACGCGACTTGCTTCACGGCCGCAGCTAGACGCTGCTTCGTTCGGGCGCACCTACTTTGGCGAGAGCGAGGCTCGCTCAGTTCTCGCGGCTCAGCTCCGCGAGATTCTGGTCAAATACGTTCCATTTCCAATCGACGGACTTGCACCAGGCGATGCCCTCATCGCGGAACTTCGCATGGACGACCTGGACTCAATGTCCTCATTGGAGTTCATCATCGACTTGGAGAAGCAGTACGGAATCAAGGTGCCTGACAAGGACTCCGAAGCAATCCGAACGTTCCGAGAGTTGGTGGACTATCTTGAGAAGCGGATTGCCGACGCGAATGCGGCCAAGTAGACGCGAATGGGGATGCGCTGACTGCCGCCCGAACACGATCATACCGCTCACGATACTCACGCACGACGTGTAGGATGACAAGTGACGGTCGTGCTTATAACGAAAAGGACAAGGCTACACACATGGCAACCAAGCAGCCAAGCCCATTCATCGGTCGCTGGCGTATCGTCGAGATGGAGCAGTGGGATCGCGACTACATCGACATTGAAGTTCCAGGATACATAAAATTTGACAAGGGCGACCTCGGCAGCTTCCAGTTCGGCACCGTGCAGGGCGAGATCGACTGGAGAGTCGAGACTTACGGTGACTCATCTCGTGTCGAGTTTTCCTGGGAGGGAGAGAACGACGATGAACCAGGGTGTGGTCGCGGCTGGGCGGAGTTGCGCGACGGCGGGCTCTATGGCAGGCTGTACATGCACAAGGGCGACGATTCTTGGTTCAAAGCTTCCAAGAAGTGAGCGGCGACGGAGCGCGACAGGTTTGCAGGCATGAGTTGAACATGACCACGCGATACACCGGGGCACTTTCTCTATGACATTCAAGAAGCTCATATTGACCTTCTGCAAGTCCGCGCGAACCGCCAGATACGTGGAGCTTGCCAAAGCCAAGGACTATTCGCACTATGTGGAGCATCGCAGGTATGGCCGAGGACCGAGGTTCACTGGATTCAATCTGAACCCAGAGTCAACAAGTGTTCACCTTCACAGGAACACCAACTACTGGACGAAGTTCCAACTCGCCTACTGTAAGAAGATGGGCTACGATTACTCACCTAGGCGCGATGGTACGGGCATGATTCCTGGCACGGCTGTTCGGGCGGATGTTAATCGGCAGATTAGGGCTACCTTCCAGGTCACCCACTACTACGACATCGACGAGAAGTGTGGAGATTGCAACAGGCGTTTCATCTTCTTTGCAAAGGAGCAGGCGTTCTGGTATGAAGACCTGCACATCCCTCTCGACGTTTGCTGCGAGAGGTGTTCAGACTGCCGCAAGGTCCGGCAACGGCTGGCACTTAAACGAAGGCGATATGAGGAACTGATCCATCGGACGGATCGAACAACCGATGAGACTCTTGAGATGGCGCATTGCTGCCTGACGTTGGTTGAGGATGGCGCGTTCCATGCTCGGCAGACCCAGCACGTTCGAAGGCTCTTGAAGAACGTTCCTGACGATCGCCGCTCCGAAAAGGCTTATGGAGATATCCGAGCACGCTTAATCGAGTTCGAGACCAGGATCACATAGCAAAGCGGTCCAACACGTCGCGGCCGTGTACCCGACCTAGGTGCGCTACGCGAGATCTGCAGCATGGAACCCTGCTTGCTGAAATGGTTCCCGTGATATAATGCAATTTGACGGTGGAAGGAAGAGAGACATGGCAACCGATACAATTCGCCAACTCATTGTGCAAACTCCGGGGACGCTGGGTGGCAAGCCACGGATCGCGGGTCGTCGCATCTCGGTGCAAAACATCGTGATCTGGCACGAGTGGCAGGGCCAGAGCGCCGGTGCGATTGCCGCTGAGTATGACCTTGACCTGTCGGACGTGTACGCGGCGCTTGCGTACCACTTTGACCATCGCGAGGAGATAGACCAGGCCATTAAGGATGGCGAGGCGTTTGCCGAGGCACTTCGGCAGCGCACTCCATCAATGCTTACGGCAAAGCTCCAGGAGCGGCAGCAGAATGGGACAGGCGGTTAGGTTCTATACCGACGAACATGTCGCCACTGCAGTAGTCAAGGCGCTTCGGCATCATGGTGTAGACGTAATGACGGTAAGCGACGCGGGCATGCTCGGTGCAATAGATGAGAAGGACCTGAGTATTAGGCGCCAGCGGGATAGCCGTTCAATTGTTATATGGAGGTGACACAATGCCTGTTAGGAGGCCGCGCTACTCAAAAGCGGAGTTCACTCGCCGAGGCAACCAGATATACGACAGCAGTATTCGCTCTCTGGTTGAGTCCGACCACATCGGCAAGTTTGTTGCGATTGACATCGAATCCGAACGGTGGGAGATGGACACAGAGGCTCTCGGCGCGTGCGAGCGCCTCATCGCGCAAGTGCCGGATTGCCAGACCTGGCTTGTTCGAGTTGGTTCGCCAGCGCTTCACCGCATGGGTGGACCGAGACGCCCATTCGCAACAACATGATAGTAGGCGAAGTGAGTGCGGATCGGGAGGCCGTCATCCGGCTGCAGGTAACAGGCTCTAGTGGTCAAGTGTTGAACATTGAGGCGATACTGGACACTGGCTTCACCGGCTACTTGACGCTCCCTTCAGCCATCATCGCTAGCCTTGGGCTGCCGTGGCTCAGTCAGGGGCAGGCAACCATGGCGAATGGCTGCCTTGAGACCTTCGACATTTACGCTGGAGAAGTAATGTGGGACGGCACTGCGCTTCGGATTGCCACTGAGGAAGCCGACACCCAGCCGCTTGTTGGCATGTCGCTCATATATGGGTATAGCTTGGCGATGGACGCCGTAGATGGTGGATCAATTGTTCTAGAAAGGACTTGACGTGTGACCATGTTTGGGTCACGTCACGAGTTCTACGTGGGCTGCGTGCCACTGTACGGTATAGACCCTAGCCTCCAGGCCTTTGGTCACGTAGCGTTTCAAGCTCCGAGGCCAGGTGATCAATGGCAGCCTGCATCTGCTCGATCTGCATCAGCAGGCCCAAGATGACCTCGACGCCGGCGAGGTTCACACCCATCTCCTGCGTAAACCTTCGTATCTGCAGCAGCCGCTCAATATCGAGTTCGCAGTAGAGCCTATTCTTCTTGTTCACTCGCTGCGGCGCCACGAGGCCGAGGCGCTCGTAGAGCCGCACCGTTTGTGGGTGCAGGCCCGTTAGCTGGGCCGCAATGCCTATCATATAGACCGGTTCTTGTGGGTCTCTCATCGTCGTCCAACCTCCTCATAAACAGCACCATAGGCTGCTCAATTGAGGTAAATCGTGGTATCACTTCCGAAGTTCGGCAATCTCGGCCAGAAGCTCACGTTCGCGAGTGGATAGGTCCCTCGGGACTGTGATACGTACTCTGGCAAGCAGGTCACCGGCAGGTTTGCCCCCTGCCTGCGGCATTCCCTGGCCAGCCAGTCGAATCTTCTGGCCACTCTGGATACCGGCCGGGACAGAGGCCGAGCCCGAACCCAGTAGCGTCTTCACCTGTACTTGTCCACCGAGCGCAGCAGTCCAGTACGGAACATCCACCTCGGTTTGGAGATTTGCCCCGTTTCGTTCGAATCGCGGGTGCGGCAGCACGCGGATGAGCAGAAACATATCACCGCGCTTCCCCTCCACTCCGGCGCCACCCTGGCCTGTAAGCCGCAGGCGCTGACCGTCCATCACGCCAACCGGCACCTTGACCTCTACAGATCGAATACTGCCAACGCGCCCTACGCCTCGGCACCCGGTGCATGCTCCGGCGCTGACCTCATACGAGCCCCTCGATGTTCGAGGAGTACCCATGCCCCCGCACTCCCTGCAGATGTCCTCAACTTGAATTCTCTGCGTTTTCGTTGCGCCCCTGAAGACGTCCTCGAGTGCAATGTCGAGCGCAAACTCCACGTCTTCGCCGCGAGGGGGAGGGCGACCCTGTCGGGCTCGCCGTCCTCCAAACAGACTCTCGAAAAGGTCGTTCAGCCCTCCCGGACCGCCGAGATCGACCTCCACTTGGCCTTGCCCCTGGCGAAATCCGGCTTGGCCGGCCTGTTTCCACTGGTCGCCAAACCTGTCGTACTTGGCTCTCTTCTCTGGGTTGCCAAGCACATCGTTGGCCTCGCTGATCTCCTTGAAACGGTCCTCGGCGCTGGTGTCGCCAGGGTGAACGTCTGGATGATGCTTTCTGGCAAGGCGGCGGTATGCCGCCTTGATCTCCTTGTCGTCCGCAGTTCTCGGCACGCCCAGGATCTTGTAGTAGTCCTTATACTGAGGTCCGTTCACGCTGAACGCATCCTATCGAAGCCGGCGCAGCCCTAGGGCTGCGCCTTAAACTCCGCGTCGATCACATCTTCGTCTGCTTCGGCCTTTGGCTCCGAAGCGCCATCTTGCGGGAAGCCCGCGTCCTCTGGCGAAACTCCGCCGGCATCACCCGCGGCCTGCTTGTACATGTGCTCGCTTAAGGAGTAACTCGCCTGCCTTAGCTCCTCGGTGGTGCGTTTGATGGCCTCTAGCTCACCATCCTTGAGGGCGGACTTGGCGTTCTCGACAGCCGTCTCCACCTTGAGCTTCTCTTCCGATGGAACCTTGTCGCCATGGTCCTTCAGCAGCCGCTCGGTCTGATACACGAGCGAATCGGCGGTGTTGCGGACCTCGGCGGACTCCTTCTGGCGCTTGTCTTCCTCGGCGAAAGCTGCGGCCTCCTGAACCTTCTTCTCTACGTCCGCCTTGCTGAGGTTCGAGGAGCCTGTAATGGTGAGGCTCTGCTCCTTGCCGGTGGCCTTGTCCTTGGCCGATACGTTCACGATGCCATTTGCATCGATGTCGAAGGTCACCTCAATCTGCGGCAGTCCCCGTTGGGCGGGCGGCAGCCCCGAGAGTTCGAAGTTGCCTAATGCGTTGTTATGCGCGGCAATCTCTCGCTCGCCCTGGTAAACCTTCACGTGGACCGAGGTCTGGCCGTCCTCCGCGGTTGAGAACGTCTCGGACTTCCGTGTGGGTATGGTAGTGTTACGCTCAATGAGCTTTGTGAAGACGCCGCCGAGGGTCTCGATGCCGAGCGAGAGGGGAGTGACGTCCAGCAGAACGACGTCCTTCACTTCTCCGCCAAGCACTCCGCCCTGGATGGCCGCGCCAACCGCGACCACTTCGTCCGGGTTGACCCCCTTGTTCGGCTCCTTGCCTCCGCCCAGCTTTCGGACCAGGTCTTGGATCATCGGCATGCGGGTCGACCCGCCCACCAGCACAATCTCGTCGATCTGGCTTGCCTGAACTCCGGCGTCCTTGACGGCCTGCTCAAACGGCTTCACGCAGCGGTTTACCAGATCTTGGGTCAGTTCCTCGAACTTCGCGCGAGTGAGATTCAAGTCTAGGTGAACCGGTCCCTCGGCCGTTGCGCTGATGAACGGGAGGTTGATACTGGTCTGTACTACATTGGACAGCTCCACCTTCGCCTTCTCGGCTGCCTCGCGGAGGCGCTGCATGGCTTGGCGGTCCTTGGAGAGGTCGATTCCCTGGTCCTTCTTGAATTCGCCTGCGACCCAGTCGACAACGCGGCTGTCCCAGTCGTCGCCGCCGAGGTGTGTGTCACCAGAGGTCGACTTGACCTCGCAGATGCCGTCTCCCACCTCGAGAATCGACACGTCGAACGTGCCGCCTCCAAGGTCGAACACCAATATGGTCTCGTTCTTGCCCTTGCCTTTATCAAGTCCGTACGCCAGCGCCGCTGCGGTCGGCTCGTTGATGAGGCGAAGTACCTTGAGGCCCGCTATCTCTCCTGCGTTCTTGGTAGCCATACGCTGAGCGTCGTTGAAGTAGGCGGGTACTGTGATAACCGCCGAGTCCACCTTCTCGCCGAGGTAGGCCTCTGCATCCGCCTTAAGCTTCGCAAGGATCATCGCTGAGATCTCTTCCGGCGTATACGTCTTGTCGCCAATCGGGACCTTCTCGTTGGTGCCCATCCGCCGTTTGATCGAGATAATGGTGCCGTCTGGATTCACGATCGCCTGTCGCTTCGCGCTGGTGCCAACGAGGCGCTCACCGCTTTTGTTGAACCCAACCACGGACGGAGTGGTGCGACCGCCCTCCGAGTTCGCGACGACGGTGGGTTCACCGCCCTCTAGTACTGCAACCACCGAGTTTGTGGTACCCAGGTCGATACCCACTGTCTTTGCCATCTTCGTACCTCCGGAAGCTTGTCGAAATTCGTTGTTTGGTTATCTGAGTCAGCCGAGCCGACTTTACACAAGGACTAATATGGCACTTGAGTGTCATATTGTCAAGTGTAGTACGACGGATGCTCGGCTCAAGTTTCAGGCACTGATAGAACGAGCTGGCAAAATAGTTCGTTCTAAGGTTGTAGTCTCCGCGCAACTTTGAGTATACTTGCGGTGGATTAGCACTCGCAGTGTCCGACTGCCAACGCCGACAAAGCGTACGGCGGCGGATAGTGAGTGCAATAGTTTATGCGGACAAGAGTCGCATATCATACCAAGGAGGTGACTGAACCATGGCACTTAAGCCGCTTGGGGACAGACTCATCATCAAGGCGCTCGACGCCGAGGAGATGACGGCAGGCGGAATCCTGCTCCCGGACAGCGCAAAAGAGAAGCCGCAGCGAGGCGAGGTCCTGTCGGTGGGACCAGGCAAGCTGCTGGAAAGCGGCAAGATCGTACAGCTTGAAGTGAAAGTGGGCGACACCGTCTACTACTCCAAGTACGGCGGCACCGAGGTTAAGATCGGCGCCGATGAAGTGGTAATTCTTCGCCAGGACGATGTCTTGGCTATCCTCGACAAGTAAGACAGGAGACCTCACACGCTATGGCAGCAAAAGAGCTTAGATTCGACGAAGAGGCGCGCCGCTCGCTCGAGCGCGGCGTGAATGCCCTTGCCGATGCCGTCAAGGTGACCCTCGGGCCCCGCGGCAGGTATGTTGTGCTGGAGAAGAAGTACGGTTCGCCCTCCATGGTGGATGACGGCGTCACCATCGCCAAGGAGATCGAAGTCGAAGATCCGTTCGAGAACATGGGCGCTCAGCTCGCTCGCGAAGTGGCCTCGAAGACGAACGACGTTGCCGGCGACGGCACCACCACTGCTACCGTTCTTGCACAGTCTATTGTGCGAGAGGGCCTGAAGACGGTGGCGGCGGGCGCAAATCCGATGATGGTGAAGCGAGGAATCGACCGCGCGGTTGAGGCCGTCGTGGCAGAGATTGCCAGGCTTGCCACTCCGGTTGAGACCAAGGACGCCATTCGCCAAGTTGCTACAAACTCGGCGAAGAACACCGAAGTTGGCGACATGATCGCCGAAGCCATGGACAAGGTTGGCAAGGACGGCGTTATCACAGTCGAGGAGTCCAAGGGCACCAGCACCAGCCTTGAGCTCGTCGACGGAATGCAGTTCGACAAGGGTTATATCTCCCCGTATTTCGTCACCGATGCGGAGCGAATGGAAGCCGTGCTCGAAGATCCGCTTGTGCTTCTCTATGAGAAGAAGATCAGTTCAATTGCCGACCTGATCCCCATTCTCGAGAAGGTGGCCCGAATGGGCAGGCCGCTCCTCATCCTATGTGAAGAGGTAGAGGGAGAGGCGCTTGCCACGCTCGTGGTAAACAAGATCCGCGGCACCATCAATAGTGCAGCCGTGAAGGCGCCCGGCTTCGGTGACCGCCGCAAGGCCATGATGGAGGACATCGCCATCCTAACGGGCGGCAAGTTCGTCACCGAGGACCTGGGTATCAAGCTCGAGAACTTGGACGTGGCAATGCTGGGCTCCGCCAAGCGCATCACCATCACGAAGGACGACACGACCATCGTGGAGGGCAAGGGCGATTCCGACGCAATCAAGGGTCGCGTCGGCCAGATTCGACGCCAGATCGAAGAGACCGAGAGCGACTACGACAAAGAGAAGCTGCAGGAGCGCCTTGCCAAGCTCTCGGGCGGCGTTGCGGTCATCAAGGTCGGCGCAGCTACCGAGACCGAGCTGAAGGAGCGCAAGCATCGCTTCGAGGACGCGCTTTCCGCCACCAGAGCAGCGGTGGAAGAGGGCATTGTTCCCGGTGGCGGTGTTACCCTCATCAAGGCCATCTCCGTGGTGGACAAGGTGAAGGCCGAGGGCGACGAGAAGATCGGCGTCAACATCATCCGTCGTGCTCTGGAAGAGCCGTGCCGCTGCATCGCGCAGAATGCGGGCGTCGAGGGCTCGGTCATCGTGGAGAAGGTAAAGAATGCCGGCAAGAATATCGGCTACAACGCAATGACCAACGTTTACGAGGACATGCTGAAGGCCGGAATCGTCGATCCTGCAAAGGTGACCCGCTCTGCCCTGCAGAATGCTGCAAGCATCGGCTCGATGGTGCTCACCACCGAGTGCTTGGTCGCCGAGAAGAAGGAGAAGGAGTCGGCTGCTCCCGCAGGCGGTCCTGGCGGGTACTAGCTCCAAGACCATACGTCGTTCAACCAATGGCCCCGCATCAGCTTCTGATGCGGGGTCTTTGTCTCATTGTGCTTCAACGATCCGCCACAACACTTTGGAGGAGACTGGCTGGACCGCAGATGTCGGGTCCGCCTGGGCATACCATCTCGCCAACGTCACTACAATCCGGTCATGCTGTGCGGGTTTCAGTGGAACCAATCCGACGCGTGGTAGGATAGCGTAAGGAGAGGTGCATAGCATGAAGGATGTAGACCTGGAACTTGAAGGAACGTGGGACGAGATCAAGAGGAGTATGCCAGACTTTGACGGCAAGCGCCTTCGCGTCACTGTCAGGGTCGCCGAGCCTGCACAGGCCACGATCAGTTCGACCATAGACGAGGCGCTTGCCCGGATATGGCACACAGTCCCAGAAGCCTCTTGGCAGCGCTTCCCGGATGATTTTGGCGACAACCTCGACCACTACCTCTATGGAACACCGAAGACCGCATGACGGCGGTCTTTGCTGATACGTTCTATTGGTATGGTCTCTCGAATCCCAGAGACCAGTGGCATCACGTAGTTTTGCGGGCTCGGACGGACGTTGGTCGGCGGCCAATTGTCACGACCGACGAAGTATTGGTTGAGTACGCATCATCAATGGCGTCGGATCTGTTTCTAAGAGTGGCTGCAAGAAGCCTCATCGACGCCATCATGGCAGATCCGAACGTAACCGTCCTACCGCAATCCCGCGACTCCTTTGTGGAGGGGCTCGATCTGTTCAGCAGCCGCCCTGACTAGGAGTACAGTCTCGTGGACTGTATTTCGATGATCGTCTGCCACTCCAGGGGAATCGAGGAGGTGCTGACCAACGATCATCACTTCACACAAGAGGGGTTCACCATTCTGATTAGGCGTTAACCGCTGATTGGCAAGGCTGAACGCATCGGCCCCTCTCCATAGAGGTACATATCGTGGTTCTCCGCGCCATCTGGTCGTCCTCCCTTTGCGATGCCTATGATGTCGTAGAGGGGATTGCGAACCTGGTCTTCCTTGGATGGCGTGACGTCCGTGTGAATGCTCACCTCTACAGACTCTCCACGGAGGGGTTCCAATCGCTCACGAGTACGCTTGGGGATCGCTATCGACCCGTCCTGCTGAATTTTTGCCTTGAACGTCATCGTGGCCATGGCGTTTCCTCCGTCCTTTGGTCCCGCAGACTTCTCACAGTATACTGCTGAGTGTACAGCCTGTGCTTGAGGTTGGTGATCCTCCAGCCTGTATCAGGTCCCTGATGTGTCGCATCACGCGCATGTGTACGTTGCGAACAATGCACTGCGTCCACAGGTCGAAGCACGAGGCCGGGTAGACGCGCAGGCTGTACCAGCTTGTGCCGATCACCGTTGTCGTGCCACCGCCGTTGTCTTGAAGGTCGAACTGCCCCCGCCCGAGATCGAAGTGTCCGACAATCTCCGGGTGATTTGGCTGGCTGATGATGTCGAATGTCAGCCGTTTGCCTGCATCCAGCTCGACGATCTTCTCGTCGAATGCGATTCCGCCTGTAAAGACGCACCTGCGTGTAGCGCCAAGGAAGTGCCCTTCGGGAGTCGATTGCACAGGCGCAGGCAGCCCGATTCTCCCAATCCATTAGTCACGCCCCGATGTGTCATAGTAGAGTGAACTACCATCGGCAATCACGCAGAGCAGATGCCTGATTGCCTTTGAACGGAGGTTCCAGGTGGATTCTAGAGCAATCGCGGACGGATTGCGACGATTTCACAGGGACGCCAGCCAACGAGACCTTTCAAGTCAGGTTAGGCGGCTCTTTTCCGATCCAACGGTCCAGCCAAAGGAGGTTATGTCCTTTCTAGATCCAGGCGAACCTGTTGGCGAGGTTTGTCGGCGAATCCTCTCGACTCTGGAGACCGAGCGGCGAGCCCGGGAGGATCGTCAATCGGAGGAGCGTTTGCTGCGTGAGGCCGCGGTTCGGCTCCGAATTGCTGTCGTGCTCGCCACAGACTTCCTCGGCGCCAACACGCTCTTTAATGCAGATCCCGACCGGAATCTCATCGGAGTTGACGGGTACGAAAGGCTGAAGGCGGAGTTTGTCAAAGAGTGGTCCAAGCGCGAGCTGAAACAAGACCTTGATAGCGAGCAAGCTGCAGCCGTAGCCGCAACCGACGGGGATGTCCTGGTGGTTGCCCGGGCTGGAAGTGGCAAGACCCTAACATTGGTTATCCGGGCAGTGTTTCTCATTCGCCATTGCCTAGTGCGGCCGCATGAGATACTCTTGCTTGCGTTCAACAAGAAAGCCCAGGCGGAGATACGGGAACGTCTCAACGCCAGGCTCGGGAACGCCTGTCCACATGTGATGACCTTCCATTCTCTTGCGTATGCTCTGGTCCAACCACGCGAAACAATTATCTACGACACTCCAGATGCGGATCAATTCGGGCTTAGCCGTGAGGTCCAAGACGTCATCGACGAGCATGTTCGCTCTGAGGAGTTTGGCTCGATCATACGACAATTGATGCTCGCGCACTTTCGAGACGACTGGGAGCGTATCGTGAATGGGCGGTACCAGCTCACAATGGAGGAGTTGCTCGCATATCGGCGGCAGCTTCCCCGCGAGAGCTTGAAGGGGCACTACGTGAAGTCGTTCGGAGAGAAGATAATTGCCAATGCACTGTTTGAGCACGGGGTCGCATACAGCTACGAGAAGTCCCGCCGTTGGAATGGTGTCAACTACAAGCCCGACTTCACGATCGAAACTGGACCGAACCAGGGTGTCGTCATTGAGTATTTTGGGCTGCAGGGTGATGCCGACTATGATGCGGATTCGGCCAAGAAGCGAGCCTACTGGGCGCACGAGCTTTCATGGACGTTCCTAGAGTTCAAGCGCGGGGACATTGAGAGTTGCGGCGAAGAGACGTTTGTCGAGTTTCTCTTGGGCAGATTACGAGAAGCTGGAATACCGTGCACGAGACTGACTGAGGAGGATATCTGGCAGTTAGTGCGGGAGCGTGCACTAGACAAGTTTACGGGTGCGATGGAAACGTTTATCGGCAGATGCAGATCGAGAGGTTTAGCCGCCGAGCACCTCGAACGACTCATCCGAACCCACAATGCGTGTTCCGAATCAGAACAGCTCTTTCTTGACATTGGCCTGTCGGTCTACAAAGGCTATCTGCAGCGTCTTGCTACGGGCGGAAACGAGGACTTCCCCGGCCTCATGTGGCGAGCGACTCGGAAGATTCGCAATGGGGAGACTTCGATGAGACGCGGTAAATACCCGTCCGGAGATCTGCGCGCCTTGCGCTTTGCAATGATAGATGAGTTCCAGGACTTCTCCTTGATGTTCATGGAGCTTATCAACGCGGTTCGTGGCCAGAATACAAGGGTCCAGTTCACGTGCGTGGGCGATGACTGGCAGGCCATCAATGGTTTCGCCGGTGCAGACCTCGATTATTATTCGCGATTTGAGCACCACTTCCGTAGCACGCGACAGCTCTACCTAACCACAAACTACCGTTCAAGTCGCGACATAGTCAGGACCGGGAACACGCTTATGCGTAGCGGCGGTGGCAAGCCAGCCCGTCCAAAGCGAGATGAGCCTGGCGTGGTTTGGGAGTGTGACGTTGCTGCGTTTCAGCCTTCTGCTGTAGAGCACAATGTTCACGGATACGATGAGATTACGGCCGCATTGCTCCGAATCATCCGGAACCGGTTGGATAATGGGCAGAATGTCCTGATGCTGTCCAGGCGCAACCGTATCGGTTGGCACGTGAACTACCGCCGCGCGGCTGATGGCCAGCGCAATCGACTCGATCGATTCCTGAGTCACGTACAATCATTCCTTCCCGAGCGGGATCGCCAGCGCGTAAAGATCTCAAGTGCTCACAAGTCGAAGGGAGCCGAGTGCGATTCGGTTGTGATACTGGATGCTGTCGCGCGGAGCTATCCGCTCATACATCCGAACTGGGTGTTCTTGCGTGTCTTCGGCGACAGTGTGCAGCGCATAGAGGAGGAGGAGCGCCGCCTGTTCTACGTCGCACTCACCCGCGCGAAGCATGCTGTCGCGGTGATCACAGAAAGTCCCCAGGCTAGCCCCTATATTGCTGACATTCGGAAGCATACCTCCTTACTCGCATTAAGTTGGAACGACCTGGCACCCGCACAGTCTTTGTCACACGCCAAGGTAGAAGTGCGGGTGTCGAATTCGAACAATGCGGCGGACACCATGAGTATCAAGGACGCACTCAAGGCGCTCGGCTATCGGTATGACCGTGAGGGTCGAAGCTGGAGGCTCGCACTGCCGGCTGAGGGCTTCTCGTTTGACACCATATTGGAAAGTGACTGGGTCCATCCAGGAGTGACGATAGAGGCTTATGCGGAGACTGGTCTGCTCCTTCACGAGCGTCTAGGACGAAGGGTGGCGACGAACTCAAAGACGCCGTAGCGTAAAGCCTCGCGGACGATCGCTGCTTCTGAATCTGCAAAGCGAGGTTGTATCGATACATGACCGGATACCGCAAACAGGAACCTCCGACCCTTCCGGCGTACAATAGAGACACAACGTCGTGACCGCCCGTGCGCACCTCGTTCGGACGTCCACGGAGACCAGGAGACCAACATTGACCCGATCAACAACCCGCCGCACGAGCATCGCTGCCGCGCTGGCCGTCGTATTAGGATTAGCGCCCAGCGCGCGAACGGAGGCGAAGGTGAGCGAAGTGTCGAGCAGTCAGAGCGGAGGGCTGTGGGTCTACATCGGCACCTATACCGCGCGAGGGAGCGAGGGCATCTACCGCTGCGAGATGGACCCGAAGAGCGGCAAGCTCAGCAACCTCGTGCTGGTGGCAAAGACTCCTAACCCCACGTTTTTGGGCATACATCCTTCCGGGCGCTATCTGGTGGCGGTGAACGAGATCGACAACTTCGAGGACACCAAGGGCGGCTCGGCGACATCGTACACCATCGACACCACGACAGGCGCTCTGACGAAGCTAAACGCGCGTTCCACCGGCGGCGCAGGCTCGTGCCACATCACCTTCGACCATGCCGGCGCCCACATCCTGGTGGCGAACTACCACTTCGGCAGCACCGCAGTGCTTCCCATCGCGCCAAGCGGCATGCTTGGCAGGGCAAGCTCCTTTGTCAAGCATGAGGGCAAGGGCCCGAACGCCGCGCGGCAGGAGGCGGCTCACGCGCACTCGGCGAATCTGGACCCGTCGGGTCGGTTCCTGGTGGTGGCCGACTTGGGGCAAGACAAGGTGATTGTCTACAAGTACGATGCCGCAGCGGGGACCATTACGCCGAATTCTCCAGACGGAGTGTCGATGGCGCCCGGAGCAGGACCGCGGCACCTGTCGTTTCATCCGAATGGCCGCTTCGCCTATGTTTGCAACGAGCTGGACTCCACGGTCACAGCAATGTCGTATGACGCTTCGACAGGGACATTCACCAAGCTCGATACGCTCTCTACGCTGCCAAGCGGTCCGGTTGAGGGAAACTCGACCGCCGAGGTGCGAGTACACCCGAGCGGCAAGTTCGTCTATGTCTCGAACCGCGGCCACAACAGCATCGCATGCTACTCGGTGGATGAGAAAACCGGCAAGCTGAAGCCAATAGGGAATATGCTCACGGGAGGCAGGACTCCGCGCAACTTCAACTTCGATCCGACGGGTAAGTTCCTGGTGGCGGCGAACCAAGACTCATCAACGATCACGGTGTTCCGCCTCGATCCCAAGACCGGATTGCTCTCCTACACCGGTTACACAATTGACGCGCCAATGCCGGTCTGCATCAAGTTTCTTGCCAAGAGTTAGCATGCGAGCTCAGGCAGGAGTTGGTCTGGCAATTTGCGTCACCGCATGCGCAGGTTTGCTAGCGGGAGCGCAGTTACCGAAGAGCCAGTCGCGTCTGGCGCCGTTGGTTCGATTCTCGCGAGACATACAGCCAATTCTTGCGGAGAAGTGCTTTCGCTGCCATGGTCCGGACCAAAAGACGCGAATGGCGGGGCTTCGACTAGACACCGAGTACGGCGCGTTCGCGGCGCTGGCATCCGGTGGAAAGGTGTTCGCACCTGGCTCACCTGCTCACTCGAAGGCGTATCAGCGTATGGTCGCCCCCAACGCCGCGCTTCGAATGCCGCCTCCAGGTTCGGACCTCACGGTAACGTCTGCACAGCTTAAGGTGGTCAAGCAGTGGATTGGCCAAGGCGCCAAGTGGGAGCGGCACTGGTCGCTCATCACTCCGGTTAGCCCGCCCGTTCCGGCAGTCAAACTGAAGAGATGGCCGGTCAATCCGATCGACAATTTCATTCTGGCGCGGCTGGAAGGTGAGCGATTGGCGGCCTCTCCGGGCGCAGCGCGCGAGACACTGCTTCGCCGCGTAAGCCTAGACCTGACGGGAATTCCACCCACGCTCGCAGAGATCGACGGTTTCCTCGCGGACCGTATTCCTGGCGCTTTCGAGCGCGTGGTTGATCGACTGCTGGCTTCGCCCCGGTTCGGTGAGCGAATGGTGTGGGACTGGCTCGAAGCCGCTAGGTACTCCGACACCAACGGCTACCAGGAGGATCGGACTAGGCCCATGTGGCCGTGGCGAGACTGGGCGGTGAAAGCGATTAACGCGAACATGCCCTTCGACCAGTTCACCGTCGAGCAGATTGCGGGCGACCTGTTGCCGGGAGCAACGCTGGACCAGCGCATCGCAACCGGTTTCAACAGGAACCACATGCTAAATGGCGAGGGCGGGCGCATCCCTGAAGAGTCTCGAGTCGAGTATGTGATGGACAGGGTGGACACCACCACCACGGTGTGGCTTGGCCTAACGATGGGGTGTGCGCGGTGCCACGACCACAAGTACGACCCGTTCACCCAGCGCGACTACTACCAGCTCTATGCGTACTTCAACAATGTGAACGAGACCGGATCCGTGGACCGCAACGGCAGTGCGAACCCGGTGGTGGAGCTGCCAACGGCCGAGCAGGCGGCGCGGCTCGCAGACCTACGCGCGAAGGTGGAGGAACTTTCGACGACTGCGAGTGGACTCAAGGAAGGCTCACCTGAGCGCAGCGAAGCTCAGAAGCGATTCGATGCAGCCAAGAAGGAGGTTGAGAGCCTCAACAACTCGGTTACCCTGGCGATGGTGATGGAGGACCGCAAGGAGCCGCGGCAGGCCCATATCCTCATTCGCGGCACCTATGAGAAGCCCGGTGACAAGGTGGAGAGCGGAGTGCCCGCGGCACTTGCGCCACTTCCCCCTGGCAGTCCAAGCAACCGGCTTGCCCTCGCACATTGGCTAACAAGCCCTGCGAACTCGCTCACGGCCCGGGTGGCAGTGAATCGATACTGGCAGATGCTCTTTGGCACTGGATTAGTCCTGACGACTGAGGACTTCGGCATTCAAGGGGAGAAGCCGAGCCACCCAGATCTCCTGGACTGGCTCGCTACCGATTTCGTGAGATCGAAGTGGGATGTCAAACGGCTCGTCAAGCTTATCGTCACCAGCGCCACCTATCGTCAGTCGTCGGTCGCAACAGCCAAGATGTTGGAGCTCGACCCCGCAAACCGGCTGCTTTCCCGCGGCCCCCGATATCGGCTTCCGGCGTTCATGCTGCGCGATCAGGCTTTGGCTGTCGCGGGGCTTCTGGTAGAAAAGTTGGGCGGGCCGCCTGTGAAGCCGTATCAGCCAGAGGGGGTGTGGGAGGACTTCAGCTACGGCAAGATCACCTACACTCAGGATCACGGCGAGAGCCTCTATCGCAGGTCGCTCTACACGTTCTGGAGGCGATCTGTAGCGCCAACGGGAATGTTCGATGCGTCGCCCCGGAGAGTGTGCAGCATGCGGCAGACCATCACGAATACGCCGCTGCAGTCGCTGACCCTGCTGAACGACATCACATTCGTCGAAGCCGCCCGCGTGATGGCCGAGCGAGTGATGAAGGAGGCCGGCTGGTCGCCGGAGGAGAGAATAGGCTATGGCTTTCAGCTGGCTGCGGGGCGACGGCCACGCCCGGATGAATTGAGGGTCTTGGTAGAGGCCTTCCAGAGGGCGAAAGAGCAGTTTGGCCGGGACGCAGGCGCGGTCGGGCAACTGCTGTCGGTGGGAGAGAAGCCAAGGGACCAGAAGCTGTCGGCAACCGATCTGGCAGCCTATGCCACGGTAATGTCCATCATCCTGAATCTAGACGAAGTCCTTTGCAAGGAGTAGTGGCGGCCGTGAAATTTGCAGCGAACGAGATGCAGCACGTAGAGCTCGAGCTGACCCGCCGGGAACTCCTTGGAAGGACCGGAACTGGGCTGGGCGCAGCCGCACTTGCGGCGCTTCTAGGCGACACTGCATTCGCGCAACAAGCGCCGGCGTCACTCGGACAGCCCGGCCTTCGCGGCCTGCCGCATTTCGCGCCGAAGGCCAAGCGCGTCATCTACCTCACGCAGTCTGGAGCGCCGTCGCAGGTGGATCTATACGATCACAAGCCACACCTGCAGGAGTTCAAGGGGCAGGACCTGCCGGAATCCGTGAGGATGGGGCAGCGGCTCACCACGATGACCGCGACGCAAAAGCTGTCGATCCAGCCGAGCCGCTTTAAGTTTGCGCCGCACGGCAAGTCTGGAACGTACGTGAGCGAGCTCCTTCCGCACATCGGCTCCATCGTGGACGACATCTGCCTTGTCCGGTCCATGCACACCGAATCGATCAACCACGCACCAGGCATGTGCCTTTTCCTGAGCGGCGGAGAGCAGCCCGGACGGCCCAGTACCGGCGCTTGGGTCTCCTATGGGCTAGGGAGCCTAAACCAGGACTTGCCGGCCTTCGTGGTGATGCTCTCGCGCGACAGGCATGGGACCTGCGGCCAACTCCTCTTCGACTACTACTGGGGCAGCGGGTTTGTGCCGTCGAAGTATCAAGGCGTCAAGTTCCGGGCCGGCGGCGACCCAGTCCTCTACCTTACGAACCCTCCCGGAATCTCGCCACAGGTGCGCCGAGGCATGCTGGACGACATTGCGAAGCTGAACCGAATGAAGCAGGCCGCGGTGGGCGACCCGGAGATTGGCACCCGAATCGCGCAGTATGAGATGGCCTACCGAATGCAAACCTCGGTTCCAGAGCTGACCGACATCTCGAAGGAGCCAAGCGCCGTACTCGAGATGTACGGCCCGGATGTCCACAAGCCCGGCAGCTACGCTCGCAACTGCCTGATGGCGCGGCGGCTCGCCGAGAGGGGCGTGCGGTTCACTCAGCTCTTCCATGTGGGGTGGGACACGCACGGGAACCTCATGCGCGAGATCACCATGCAGTGCGAGGATACGGATAGGCCGTCGGCAGCGCTTGTGAAAGACCTCAAACAGCGCGGTATGTTGGACGACACGCTGGTGGTGTGGGCAGGTGAGTTTGGACGAACAGTCTACAGCCAAGGGGTGATCGACGATCCTAAGGCAGGCCGAGACCATCATCCACGGTGCTACTCGATCTGGATGGCCGGCGGCGGAGTGAATCCGGGAACAGTCTATGGCGAGACCGACGATTACTCGTACAATGTCTCCAAGGATCCGGTTCACATCCACGACCTCCAGGCCACGGTCCTGCACCTGCTAGGCGTGGACCACAAGAGGCTGACGTATCGGTTCCAGGGGCGGGACTATCGGCTAACCGATGTGAGCGGGGAGGTCGTCAGGGGCGTACTGGCGTAGTGACTAAATGGGACAAATGAGACAGATGAGACATATGAGTTTCATACGGCGAATAGGTCCCATACGTCCTATGGGTCCCATGCCCCCTATTCCTTGCTCGCAGCTGCCTTTGCATAGGCCTCCGCGTAGGCCGGAAGCGAAACCACGATCTTCGATGCCTTGCGGAAGTCGAGTACCTTCCGTTCTGCTCCAGCCAAGCCTCCCACCTTCTCCAGAAGTGCGCCTCGCTCGGCCACCGGCTTCACCTTCTCGAACGGCTCAATCTGTGCATCCTGCTTTGCCAGCAGCCTAACGAAGAATGTTGCCTGAACGCCCGCCGCTCCGAAGGCGCTCACGATGGGCACAGTAATCTCGCCCACCTTCAGTTTCGCTACAGCTGTCCGAATGGCAGCGGGCAGCCCCGAATCAGACGCGGCGATCATGCCGATGTCGCCGCCCTTTGCTTTGGAGGCTGTGTCCTCCGAGTTCTCGAAGGCAATGGTGGCAAAGGGCGTGCCCTTCTTGATCTCAGCCTGCACCTTGGCAACCTGTTCGGGCTTGCTCAATCGAACGATTGCGAGCTGCCAGCGCTCGAGCGTGCCGAATTGCTGAGGGTTTCTGTCGTAGTAGGCTCTCACCTCCTCCAGCGAGACGCTTTGGTTGATCGTGGCGAGATTCAGCATCGTCTTCTGAAGGTGAATATCCTTGCGCAGAGACTCCTCGGTCAGGGACTTGCTCGCGAGCGCCTGGGCAATCGCAGGCTGTTTCTTTGCCGTCTCAAGCTCGGCGGCAACCTCGGCATCGGTAGGCAGCAGGCTGGTCTTGGCGGCATACTGAAGGATGAGCCGCTGAGTGA
>VFKD01000368.1 GCA_009885735.1 bacterium | reverse complement strand
TAGTGGCTAACCAAGCCGTCCAGAAAGTCTGCCACTCTCGCGACGAACTCCGGGGTCTCGCTCTCCAACTGCTGCATCGTTTCTGCCAGCCCGTGCGTAAGCTGAACGTCCTTTCCCCGCAGCTTCCGCAGCAGCTTTGCGTCGTGGTTGCCTGGGACGCACAGTGCCGTTCCGCCTGCGACCATCTGCATAACCAGGCGCAGAACGTTCGGCGTAGCCGGACCCCGATCCACCAGGTCGCCGAGAAAGACCACTTTTCTGCCCTCGGGACAACTAACAGACACGGACATGTCATCCGAACTCACTTTATAGCCTAGCTTCTGGAGCAGTTCAACCAGTTCGTCGAAACACCCGTGGATGTCTCCTATGATGTCGAATGGCCCGGTCTCGCTCCTCTTATCGTTGTAGAGCGGTACCCGGGTAATGGTCGCTTCATCAACTTGCTCGGGGCTGTTCAGCACAAAGACATGGCGGAAGCCCTCACGGCGAAGGCTGCGCAGCGACTGGCGCACGCCCCGACAGTGATTTCGCACCACGTGCGGACCAAAGCTGCGATCGGGCCGGGCCGAGTTGCGGTCTAGGCAAATGCTCTCGTGGATATTGAGCACAATAGCGACCGGCAGGCAGTGGTACTCGCGCGCAAGCGCAACCAGGGGCTTTCGAGCCTCCGTTTGCACGTTCGTCGCGTCCACCACGACCAGCCGTCCGGCCGCGAGACGCTTGGCGGCAATGTAGTGCAGAATTGCGAACGCATCCTTGGTTGCCGCCTGGTCGTTCTCGTCGTCGCTCACCAAGCCTCTACAGAAGTCGGACGAAAGAGCCTCGGTGGGCTTGAAGAGTCGGCGCGCAAACGTCGACTTGCCGGAGCCGGATGCGCCTACGAGGACGACCATGGACAAGTCGGGAATCTGAAGGTTCATCGCTTTGTGAACACCGCCATTTGGCTTGGGGCGCCCAGGTCGGGATGTTCAGGTCCCACGGGCAGCAGTTCCACAGCGTAGCCGAAGCGAACGCAAGCAGCCTGGGCCCACTCTTCAAACTCGGCGCGAGTCCACTCGAAGCGGTGGTCTCGGTGCCTCAGCGAACCTTCGGGAAGCGTCTCGAACAGGGAGTTGAACTCTCGGTTCGGCGTGGTGATGACGACTGTTCCAGGACGGGCAAATTCGAACAGCACACGCTCGAACGCTGCAAGGCGACCTGGGTCCAGGTGCTCGATGACCTCCACCACAGCCGCCGCGTCGTAGCCCTCAAGGCGCTTGTCGCGGTAGATGAGTGACCCTTGAATCAGGTTAATTCTGCTGCGCTTCATTGGCGGCAGACGGTCGAGCTTGAGCGAGAACTGCGCGCGTTCCAGTGCCCGGTACGAGACGTCCATGCCGAGAATCTCAGCGAATTGGCCGTCCTTGAGCAGCAGGGCGAGCAGCTTGCCGCCGCCGCACCCCAGGTCAAGCACCCTTCGAGCGCCTGCCTGTTTCATCACATCCAGAACGGCTCCCAGGCGCATGTCGTGCAGCCTTCCACGCCGCTCAAATGTCTCATCCTCCAATTGATCGCCTTGCGCCGAACTCTCCTCCATGTCAATGGGTTCGTCCTGCGTCAGTTGCGCGAGCGCGTCGCGAACTTGGGGGCCGCGATAATTTAGATACCGCCGAACGATAATGTCTCTATCTGGGTGAGACGAGAGCCAGCCTTCGCCCCTGCGAACCAGCTTGTTCACCTCGTCGTCGCCGATATAGTGGTCCTTCTGAGGGTCGAGGGCAGCCGCCAGCACGTACAGATGCCCCAACAATTCCGATAGCCGCACGGTTCCAGCGAGTCTCACTTCGAAGTATTGGCTGTCACCCCAATCCGGGAACACGGTATCCAACGGGACTCGCTCTGCCGCAACTGAATATCCAAGCGGCTCAAAGAGGCGGCGGATGAATGGCTCGCCATCTCTGCAAGGCAGCACGCTGACCGTTGCCTCGAGCGGGATAGGCCGATCAACCAGGTCAGGCCGGTCGACACAGCGGCCCTTGAGCGCACTGCCGAATACCTGTGCGATGGCGACGCTGAGGAATGACGAGGCAATGTACGGACGGTCGTTGACATACTGTGCTAGCGTCCGCCCTTCGCCTCGCGGGCCCCGGACGAGCGCCACCGGGTCGACATCCAGCAGCAAGGCCGCCGTGCATCGTAGATCCGACGCCTCAGGGTAGAAGACGTGCGCCTGCCCAAACGAGAGGTTGAATGACTGAACCCGAGCCGGGTTCTTGTGCAGAAGGTATCCGAGGTCGGTTGCAGGAGTATGTGTGGTAGTTATCGTGAGGAGCATGAGGGAGCTGATTCCACGAGATGTGTGACGCCGATGAGCGATCCGTCAATCCAGTTTACCCTCCTCGCTCGCAGACTCATCGAGACTTACGCGGCCTTGCGCGATCTCCTCACTTTCTTTGGCGACGCAGGTTCCGCAGACACGAGGTCTTGGGTGTGACCGCGTTGAGTAGGTAGAGGAAATGTGGGCCGTACCCCGAATCTAATCGCAGTATGTCTATCAAACACGTGCGAGGAGGAGGAGAACGACCCATGACTGTT
>VFKD01000065.1 GCA_009885735.1 bacterium | reverse complement strand
GTTGCCCGAACTCTTTTCGGCAACATCTGTAGGGGCAGGCCCCCGTGCCTGCCCGATCTCTGAAACCGGCCGTTCGTTAATACGGCGGGCTGTGCGTAGGGCTGCGGGGTTGCCCCACCCAGAGCGGATTTACGGCTTAGATGGATGACGAGGCAATACCTTCAGACGCTTGTGACTACCATCCACGAACGCCACGAAGTGGCTCTGGTCTTTATGCGGTATCGGTTCTCGGATCATCCAGACGCTCCCAGGAGCTCTTAGCGCTTTGATGTTAACGCCCTTGAGCCGCGGATTGAACTGATAGCGCTCATTCGTTCTTGGGCAACTGTAAGCTGATGACAGCTTTATGTAGGCCGAAGTGACGTGCTGAAACTCTGCTGTGGTGGTGCAGAGCGGCAGTGTATCGTCGAAGTCTTGCGCGTACATCATCAGTGCGAGCACGAGCGGCTTGGCAGTTGAAGTGCAAACCTCTCCCCACGTTTCTTCGCCGTATACACGGCGCCAAATGAGCAAACCGGCAATATCATATCTGATTGCGTATAACAGAACGATTGCCACCAGCGCAATAACTGCCCGAACTACGCGGCGGATCATAAATGCTTGCTTCGGTCCCTTACTCAACGGAGTGCCTCGGCAGCGCCTTCAATCGCTTCGCATTCCCGTCTGCGAAGGCAACCGCATAGGTCTGGTCGTCGTGGGGTACGGTTTCGCGAACCAGCCACACTAACTCTGGTGTCTGCACCTTACTCATCTTGAGGCGGCTGAGGCGCGGATTGGCTTGGAATGGTACACCAGTAGCACAACAATTGTATTGCCGTGGGTTCTTCGCGTATGTTAGCAAGGCAGCTTGAAACTCGGTTGCGGAAGAACATGGCGGCAGCGTGCCGTCGTTATCTTGCGCATACAATTGAGCCGCGACCACGAGCTGCTTGGCGTCCGACATGCACGACACGCCAAGCCCGCCATCCAGTGCCCTTATCACAGTGTTTCTGAACTGAACGCCTGCGAAGAGTACAAGGGCAACGGCCAGCGCCAGAATCGGCCTCCTAGCTCTATGGATCGCGGTCACACTAACTAATCGTTCCTGCCGAAGATGCGCCCAATGTCTCCCAGGGTTCCCGTAACTCCTCCGAGGCCGCCGCTTCCTTCGTTAGTGAGGCCATTTATCCGTCCCGCAAGCCGCGAGAAGGGGAGAGTCTGCAGCACGGCCTTACCGGGCCCTCGCAGCGTGGCGAGGAACAGTCCTTCGCCTCCAAAGATGGTGTTCTTGAAGCCGCCCACGAACTCAATGTCGTAGTTCACCGACTGTTCGAAGGCCACGATGCAGCCGGTGTCGACCTTGATCATCTCATTTGGCCCGAGGTCGAAGTCGATGAAGTTGCCACCTCCGTGAATGAAGGTGACGCCCGATCCCTCCAGCTTCTGCAGGATGAATCCTTCACCGCCGAAGAGGCCGACTCCCATCTTCTTCGTGAAGGCGAGATTGATCTCCACGCTGCCCGCGGCGAAGAGGAAGGTGTCGCGCTGGCAGAGCCACGGCATGTGCGGCTGCAGGTCGATGCGGCGAACGTGGCCAGGAGTGGGCGCCGCGAAAGCGACCACTCCCTGCGGCACCATGCACCGGAACGTGGGGATGAAGAAGCTGTCGCCAGTGAGCATTCGCTTCAGGCCGCCCATCATGCCGCCGCGAAGCTGCGTGTCCATCTGTATTCCGTGCGTCATATACATCATCGCGCCGGCCTCCGCGCGCACCTCTTCGGAGACCGACATGTGGACCAGAACCGCCTGCATTACGTCGCCGATTACCTGAAATTGCATCCTTGTCTCCCTAGAGTGGGGGTGGTGGCAACTAGCCCAATTCTCAACTTCGCGGGCCGCGTCCGGCAGAGAGGCCCTCAATGAGGGTCTGCAGGCTGCACAGCCTGCGCTCAGATACGAGTCCCTGTTCAGCCGCCAGCTTGAGCGCGCATCCGGGCTCGGCCATGTGCCTGCAGTTCTTGAACCGGCAGCCTCCCAGATGCGTCCTAAGTTCTGGAAAGC
>VFKD01000503.1 GCA_009885735.1 bacterium | reverse complement strand
TTCTTCTTGTCGACTTGCTTCTGCGAGTCGAGGAAGGCAATGTACGCCGCAGCGTCCTTCTCCGCCACTCCGGGGGCCTGCAGGCCGCCCATGTACTTGCGGAGCCTCGCCATGTCGTCCTGATTCTGAAAGCTGAACTTCCCAGGATTTAGGTCGATTGCCGATGCTGGAGAAGAGCGATAGTAGGGGTTTGGAACCAGTACGGAGAATCCCTCGGCGGCGATTCGCTTGCCGATATCGCGCATGGAGGGCCGAAGGCCGAAGGCATCGGTCCAGATGAGCACTCCGGGGTGGGCGCCCTTCACGGGGTGTATGAATGCCGCGTCACACATGCCGTCCGCTGTCTTGACCTCCACGTTCGTCTCTACCACCTGCACTTGTGCGTCGGCGTCGGCTATCGCGCCTGCTGTCAGGGCCGTAGCCAGCGACAGCTTGACCATGTCGCGCCGCGACAAGTCGCTCGACGAATCAGACTCTCTAACGTCGTCTGTGTGTGACATTCCTCTTCTCCTGTTGGTCCGATTGGGGTTGATGTTGGTTCGATAGTTTCCAGATATCCAGATGCAACGTAACTATGATTCGAGGAACAACGGGTAGATTCATTCGTGGCAGTCAACGAACTAAACAAGCGGCCATGTGCAGAATGCGCGACTCTCGGACCTGTCTATGCTCGGATGCACCCTGCATAACTTGCAACTCACTTTTGAGCGAGGTTACGATGGAACTAGAAGGAAGTGTTGCACTCATCACCGGAGGAGGCACGGGACTGGGCAGGGAGATCGCACTCCAGCTCGGCGCCGAGGGTATGCAACTTGCCGTCTCCTATTCGCGGTCACGCGACGAGGCTGAAGCGACTGTCCGCGAGCTGACCCAGATCGGGGTTGAGGCAGTGGCTGTCCAGGCAGACCTTAGGACTTCGGATGGGCCTGCCAGGCTTGTCGAGGAAGTGAGCCAACACTTCGGACGGCTGGACCTGCTCATCCACAATGCCGGCACAACTCGGTTCATTCCATTCTCAGACCTCGACAGTGTCACCGAAGAGATCTGGGACGAACTCTTCACTGTCAACACGAGATCGGCATTCTTCCTGGCCAAAGCGGCAGCGCCGCTTATGCGCCGCAACGGCGGAGGGCAGGTCATCGCGACCAGCTCGATCGCAGGTCTTTCCGCAGCCGGGAGCAGCATCCCATACGCCGTCTCGAAGGCGGCGCTGATTCACCTCACGAAATGCCTCGCTTCAGCGCTCGCGCCGGACATTCGCGTGAACAGCGTAGCCCCTGGGCTGCTCATGACTCGATGGGTGGCCGGATTCCCGGAAAAGCGACTGCAGGCTATGAGCGATGCGGCGCTGCTGAAGAAGCCGACCGACGTATCCGACGTTGCCGCGGCCTTTGTGATGTTGGCGAAGAACACCTCAATGACGGGGCAAGTCATCGTCGTGGATGCCGGGCTATTGAAGGCTTAGCCGTCTTGGGTGAGCAAGCGAGCAGCGAGGTCCGCAAGCGTATCGCCAGTGACAGGCTGGGACCTTCGCGCAATACGATTGCCCTGACTGCACCGATTGCCCTTCTCATTCCATCTCTGGGACTGGGGAGAGCGCAAGCTCCATTGCCTGCTCCAGCGTCATCGCACGGCCTTCCTGCCAGGCGGCGTCGAACGCGGAATCGTCTCCCAGCGCGGCGCGGGCGGAGGAGACCTGCTGCTCGTAGCGCGGCCTGTCGCCGAGGGGAAGGGGACAGACGATCTCCTCCCGCAGCCGCTCGGAGGCGCCCCACAGTCGGGCGGCGCGGCCGGGGCTGCCCATGGCGGCC
>VFKD01000041.1 GCA_009885735.1 bacterium | reverse complement strand
GGGCATTGTCGCGCATGCAGGTACCGCAATAGAAGCTGCCCGTGCCGGGCGTCAGCTGAACGATGCGCATCAGTGCCTAGCCGGGGAGAATCTCTACGACATCGGCAAGCACCAGACCGGTTGGCGAGACAATGTGGTTTCTGCGGCCATAGAGGGACCTACTCGGCAGTGTTCCAAGCGCGGCGCCGATGCGCGCATCCGCCTCCACGCGGATGAACGCAACCGGCCTGCCGACATGCGGAATCTGCTCCTGGGCCAATACTGTTCCGAGCGGCAGGGTGCAGCCAAGGATGAGCTCACGCGATGCCTGGGGAAAGTGTGAAAGGTGGATGACAATCGCTCCAAATTCCACTGCTTCGCCGCTTCCCGCGGCTCGCAGCACCACGAGGCGCGAGATTCGGTTTGGCTCGGTTAAGCGCTCCAAGACCTCAAGCGAGATGGGGCAGCCATGGTGCTCCTCCAGCGTGGGAGTCATGTCGTGCGTGCCAACGAGAAGCGTGTGCTGGGGCTCGGGAATGTTCTCCGATGAAACTTCCTCCACTCTCGGCAGCGGACAATCCCTATAGAAGAGTTCGAGCGGGTGGAGCAGGCGGACCGTGCCGACGTGGGATGGCGCGGTGTCAGGCATAGCGTGCGTCACGGTGCTGCGGGAGGAAGAGCTCGTGTACCAGCCTGTCTGCCCGAAGGAGCCCTTCCCGGTTCATCTGGAGTTCGTCGCCCTCCTCGCTGAGGTAGCCCCAGGCGCGCATGTGGTCCCAGGCGTGCGAGAACTCCTGCAGAATGTCCACTCCAAACTTCTTCTGGAAGTAGCCCACGCTGACGTGGCCCAGCTTCGACTGCAGGATGAGCTCGCGAATGAGCTGCTCCTCGGAGGAGGGCGTTAGGGCGCGATAGATGGGAAGCTCGCCGCCGTTGAGCTTCTGGACATATGGCTCGAAGTTGTGCTCATTCTGGTAGTGGGTGCCGCCAACGTGGCTGAAACTTGCCACTCCAAGTCCCACCAGGTCGGCCCCGGTCCAAAGCTCATCCCGATAGGTAAAGCGAGTCTTGTTGGGGTCCTTGACTGCGGTGTAAGCGCTGGTGACCGTGTAGCCCTGCGTCTCCAACCGGTCGAAGGCTAGGCGCACCCAGTCTCGCTTCTTGGCCCATGTGGCCACTGGCGCCACGTCATTCCCAGCGGTCTTCATCTCGGCGAAAATGGTGGTGTTGTAGGGAATCTCCATCTGGTAGACCGTCACGCTGTCCGGCGCCAGCTCGATGGTCCTGTCTATTGCGTAGGCCCAGTCCTCATCGGTGTCGCCCATCATCCCGGCGATGAGGTCGATATTGATCTGAGGAAAGCCCACGCCTCGTGCGAATCCATACGCCCGGTCGATCTCGCTCGCGCCGTGCGCTCGTCCGTTGAGCTTCAGTATGCGCTCGGTGAAGTGTTCGACGCCCAGGCTCAGGCGCGTTACGCCGATATCCTTGATGACGCGGAGCTTATGCTCGGTAAGCGTCCCCGGCTCGCACTCGAACGTAACCTCCTCGGCCTCGTCCCAGGGAAGCAGCCGCTTCATGTTGTCCGTGAGGTACATTAGCTGCTTCGTGCTGAGGTACGAGGGAGTGCCGCCGCCGAAGTAGACAAACTTGGGCTTTCTCCCCCCGATGAAGGGGCGCTTCGAGTAGAGCTCCAGCTCCGCAACCGCGGCATCCAGGTAGCGCATGATTTCGGATGCGTTCTTGTCGGTATAGACTCGGAAGTAGCAGAAGTGGCAGCGTTTGCGGCAGAAGGGAATGTGCAGGTATACGCCAAGCGCAGTGCCGGGGTCCGGCGCACGGTCGAGCGCGGAATACGCCTCCGCCACTCGGTCCGTGGTCCAGAACGAGTAGGGCGGGTAGTTAGAGACGAAGTAGTTGCCTGCCTTCGTCTCGTTCGAATCAAAAACGTCTATCTGCTGTGCGGTGACGGCCATTATCTGATTTCCTTACGGCAATATCTCGTGCGGAGCGCGGGCGTCCCGCCTGCAACAGCCCACCGGAGCGTGGGCGTCCGTCCTGCAACAGACCACCGGAGCGCGGGCGTCCCGCCTGCAACGGCCCACCGGAGCGCGGGCGTCCCGCCTGCTACAGCCCCCGGAGCGCGGGCGTCCCGCCTGCAACAGCCCCCGGAGCGCGGGCGTCCCGCCTGCTACAGCCCCCGGAGCGCGGGCGTCCCGCCCGCAGCAGCGCTCTCATTGTCATGCGGAGCGGAGCTTCCGCCGTTTGGAAGCGCAGTCGAAGCATCTAGGCGTACCTGTCTTGATACTGCCGGACCCTTCGACTTCGCCGCGATGAGGCTGCGTCTCCGCTCAGGGTGACAATACTGGCTTTAGCCCACACCACTATCCGAAGTGCAGCCGCTGCCGATGGGCGCAGGGCGTGGGGCGTGCCCCACCCTGTATCTTATCCTCGCTCGGCCATCGGCGCCCACTGCATGCCGCGCGGACCCACGTATACCGAGTTTGGACGTATGAGCTTGCCGTCCTCCATCTGCTCTATCATATGCGCGGTCCAGCCGGCCGTGCGGCCAATGGCGAAGCACGGAGTGAACAACTCCGATGGAACTCGAACCGCATGCAAGATGAGCGCGGCGAAGAGCTCGACGTTGGCATAGAGGTCGCGTCCGGGCTTCAGCTCGGCCAGCACCTTCACGGTCGTCTCTTCCACTGCGCGTGTGAGCCGCAGCAGGTGACGGTCGCCCGTGAGCTCCGCCATCTTGTCCGCCGCGTCTCCCAGCAGCTCGGCGCGAGGGTCGCGTACCTTATAGATACGATGCCCAAAGCCCATAATGCGCCTGCCGGCGAGAATCTCAGCGCGGATGTAGGCCTCGGCATTCTCCGGCTCGCCAATCTCCTCCAGCATCTTGAGGACCGGCCCAGGAACGCCGCCATGCTTTGGTCCCTTCAAGGCGCCAATGGCCGCTGTGAGGGCGGACACCAAGTCTGAGTCTGTGGCGACGACCACTCGTCCGGTAAAGGTAGATGCGTTGAGACCGTGCTCGCTCACGGCTACTAGATAGGCGTTCAGGCCATCGACGCGGGCAGGATGGGGCTCCTCGCCCTCGAGCATATAGAGGAAGCCCTGGGCAAGACCGTGCTCCGGCTTCGGATGCACAATGGGAAGCCCCTTGCGCATGCGATAGGTGTGCGCGACGATGGCAGGAATCTGGGCCTGCAGCCTAGCAGAGCGGACCTGGTTCGACGCAATGTCGAGGCTGTCCACAGTCGGATCGCCAATGGAGAGCATGGAGGCGCCCATCCGCAAGACGTGCATCCCCTCGGCGCACTCGCTCAGCGTATCGAGAGCGGCAAGCGCCTGAGGTGGCAGCTCCCGCGCTCGACTCATCTCTGTGCATAGCTCATCATATTGCGCCTTGGTGGGCAATGAACCGTGCCACAACAGATAGGCCACCTCCTCGAAGGTGACCTTGCCGCTCAAATTCGATATATCGTATCCACGGAGGGTAAGCTTGCCGCGCTCTCCGTCTACTTCTGCAATGTGGGTGGCAGCGGCCACGATGCCTTCGAGCCCTCGCGCCACCTTCACCGTCTTGTCGCTCTCGCCTGTCCCGCTCACCTACCAGCCTCCGTCTCCGTGCGCGTTATGCAGCGCGAAGGGTGTGCGGGGACCCGGGGTCCAGCCGCCGCTTCATTATAGACCGTGATGGCGCGGCGTGGCAACCGCAATCCTGGCGACTGCGGTGGCCTCTGCCGTTGATAGGTCCCATAGGTCCTATTGGTCGGATGAGACGTATTGGACTCATGGGACCTATGCCCCACTCTCGATCCCTGCCAGCGCCAAAAGTGCCCGCAGGACTCTCGCGTCCCGCGCAGAATCTAGCCCCATGCGCCTCGCTGCTTTTCCCAAGTGCTACCTGCAGGAGATCTGCATCGACAAGAGCATGTCGCTCTTCGACTGGATTCGCCTCGCCGAGCCGCTTCGTCGCCACGGCGTAACCGGGCTCGAACTCTACGACGGCACTCTCGCCTCCCGAGACATGGCCTACCTCCAGACGGTCCGCACCGCGCACTCCGACGCAGGCTTCGTTATCCCGATGCTCTGCGTCTCGCCGGACTTCACCCACCCGGACCCAGACTTTCGCGCAGCCCAGGTTGAGACGATGAAGGCGAACCTGGACCTGGCGGCCACCTTCGGATGCACCACCTGCCGCGTGTTGAGCGGGCAGAGGCGGCCCGAGGTGAGCCGCTCGGACGGCGTTGGGTGGGTCGTGGAATGTATAAAGTCACTGCTGCCACACGCCCAGCAGGTCGGGGTCATCCTCGCGATAGAGAACCATTTCAAGGACAACTTCTGGACGTACCCGGAGTTCGCGCAGAGGATGGATGTGTTTCTCGAAATCGTAAACCAGATCGAGAGCCCCTGGTTCGGCGTGAACTACGACCCCTCGAACACTCTGCTGGCTGGCGAGGATCCGCTGGAGCTGCTTGAGGCGGTGAAGCACCGAGTGGTCTCGATGCATGCATCCGACAGACGCCCCAAGCCGGGGGTTACGCTCAGCGCGGAGACACTGACGGACTACACGCAGCTCATTCACGGGGAAATAGGCACCGGCATCATCAACTTTGATGCCATCTTCGCGTCGCTGCGAGGCGTGGGCTTTGATGGGTGGGTCTCCATTGAGGACGGCGTGAACGGCATGGCGGAGCTGG
>VFKD01000009.1 GCA_009885735.1 bacterium | reverse complement strand
GGTGGACCTTGGCCTAGGCTCAATGTATAATGCGAGGAGCCGCCCGATAATGAAGGACCGCGATGCTAACCAAACTTCGCCTCACAAACTTCAAGCGATTTGATGATGTCGAGATCGACCTGGCAACCGAGGTGGTCTTCATCGGCCCAAACAACTCCGGCAAGACAACCGCTCTTCAGGCCCTGACACTCTGGGAAGTGGGCCTCCGCCGCTGGCTCTCAAAGCGCAATCCGGGCTCGCAGGCCGATATTCGCCAAGGCGTCGCCGTAAGCCGGCGAGATCTCCTGGCCGTTCCTGTGCCGTCGGGACGCATGCTTTGGCGCGATCTGGTCGTTCGAAATGTGTCTAGGGTCGCGGACGGTAGTGACGTAGGAGCGGACGATGCCAAGCCCAAGACTCGGCAGATTACCAAGAATGTGATGCTGGGCATTACAGTCTCTGGAGTGTCTAGTGGCGAACCGTGGGAGTGCGGCCTGGAGTTCGACTATGCAAACGAGGAATCGTTCTACGTTCGGCCGCTCCGCGTGGATGATGCCAATCCCCCTTCAAGGATGACGGTTCCAGACGCGGCAGCACAAACTCGAATAGCGCTGCTGCCACCCATGTCAGGCCTGACATCCGAAGAGTTCATTAAGCAGCCAGGAGAGGTGGCCGTATTGATTGGCCAAGGACAAACGGCGCAGGTGCTGCGGAACCTCTGTTACCGTGTCTGCTATCCGATTGGCAACGAGCGCGAGCCGAGCGACCAGTGGCACGATATCGTCAATCAGATCGACAGGCTGTTTGGCGCTCGGCTCCTTCCCCCGGACTACACAGCGGACCGTGGAGAGATTCGGATGCAGTACCACGAAAGGGCTGCGGGAGCCTGCACCCTCGACATCTCGTCATCCGGGCGTGGACTGCAGCAGACCCTCTTGCTGCTCGCCTATATCTACAACAATCCCAATACCGTGCTGCTGCTGGATGAGCCGGACGCTCACCTGGAAGTGCTGCGCCAGAGGCACACCTACAGGCTTATTCAAGAGGTCTCACGCACGCAGGGCATCCAGATCATCGCGGCAAGCCATTCAGAGGCTGTATTGAACGAGGCTGCGGAGACCGGAACGATTGTCGCATTTGTAGGCAAACCGCATAAGCTTACGGGACACCCGCGACATGTGGTCCGGTCGCTCACCGAGGTTGGTTGGGACCAATACTATGAGGCCGAGCTAACCGGATGGGCGCTCTACCTTGAGGGCAGCACGGATCTGGAGATTCTGCGTGCATTTGCGAAGCTGCTCGAGCATCCTGTCCTAGCATATCTCGACAAGGTCTTCGTGAAGTATGTGGGCGACAACCCGGAGTCCGCGCGCAAACACTTCCACGGTCTTCGGGAGGCAAAGCCGGACCTAGTCGGCATAGCGCTGTTTGACAGGCTGGACAAACAACTGCACTCCGGACCTGGACTGATAGAGACGATGTGGACGAGGAGGGAGATCGAGAACTACTTCTGCTCCGAGAAAGTGTTGCTTCGCTGGGCGTCGCCGTTGGGCATGAGCGACCTTTTCTCTGTTGCGGACAGAGATGCAGCCATCTTGGCGATGCGCGGCGCCATCGAGAAGGTAACCGCCGCACTCGCACTTGACCGCAAGGAGCCCTGGTCTGTCGACGTGAAGGCAACCGATGAGGTTCTTGACAGAGTCTTCTATTCGTACTTCATGGACCGTCGCCAGCACCAGACGTTCTACAAGGGACAGTACTCTCAGCTTGTGGATCTTCTTGACCTGATCGATGTCGACCCAGAGGTGGTAGAGAAGCTTGACATGATCGCTCGAGTGGCTGAGAGCGCACGGCCGACTCAGTAACTTCACGCGGTCAGGCGGTATATGGTTTCCGCGATCGCGATTAGAACCTAAGAGGCGCCTGACATGGCCGGGCTAATCCATCTGGTCCTCGAACTCTTCCAGCGAATCTTCAACATGCGTCCGCGCGTGCGCAAGCTGAACGGCTGCCTGGTTGCCGACACCGGAGTTCGCTGCGCTGTCCTTACCCTTGGCCTCAAACTCCGCCGCGTGCTGGTAGACCCAACTCAACGCGCAGTTCGCATTCGCGCCCGCTACTTCTGGGTCGTCCCCATCGTTCGGCGCATACCTTTCGACGCGGTCAAGGAGGTCATCTACGATTATCACGATGTGTCGCCCTTCGGCAGCATCAGTCTGAGCGGATACCAAGAGACCGACATGTTCGCGGTTCGACTGCGCCTGGTGAACGGCGAAGAGGTCCTGCTGTGTCGCTTCTTCGGCAGCGGGAACTTCGTAAATGACACGGTGTGGCCGGACTGGTTCTATTGGACCGAAGTGCAGTTTTCCCGAATATCAGCAGGGTCACAAGAAGATGAGTCGCGGATGTACGCCATCGCCGTGGCGGGCCTTATCGGAGTGGAGATCGAGAACCAATGATTCAGCCGACGAACGCCTCCTAGCGGCGCGGGACGGGGCCCGCACCCTACAAGTAGCAGCAAACGAACGTGCCGGAACGAAACCGATGCGCCAATGTTGGGCAGGGGCTCCGTCCCCTGCCGTTGCCCTTTTCGTTCCCTGCCGTTGCCCTTTTCGTTCCCTGCCGTTGCCCTTGATGTCCCCTGCCGTCGACCTTGCCGTTCCCTGCCTCCAACCGGCGCGGGACGGGGCCCGCACCCTACAGGTGCCTGCAATCGATCGCTCCGAACCGGAACCGGCGCGCCAGTGTAGGGCAGGGGCTCCGTCCCCTGCCGTTGGCCCTGGCGTTCCCTGCCGTTGCCCTTTCCGTTCCCACCGTACTTGAGGCACCTCATACCGAAAAGCGTATCCTCTTGTCCACTGCTTTGAGGTAGAATCACACTCATGCAGAAGCGAAAATCGGCGGCCGCCGAACCCGAATCCCGCGCCCCGGCACTGCACGATCGCATCGTCATTCGCGGCGCGCGGCAGAACAACCTCAAGAACGTAGACGTCGAGATTCCGCGCGACAAGCTGGTGGTGATCACCGGTCTCTCGGGCTCCGGCAAATCCTCGCTCGCGTTTGACACGCTCTATGCCGAGGGCCAGCGCCGCTACGTAGAGAGCCTCTCGGCCTATGCCCGCCAGTTCCTTGGGCAGATGGACAAGCCGGACGTCGACTACATCGAGGGCCTCTCGCCCGCCGTCAGCATCGACCAGAAGTCCACTAGCCGCAACCCGCGATCAACGGTGGGCACTGTCACCGAAATCTACGACTATTTGCGCCTCCTGTATGCGCGCATTGGGCGAGCGCACTGCCACCAGTGCGGCCGCGAGATAGCCCAGCAGGCCGTCGAACAGATGGTGGACCGCATCCTCACCCTTCCGGAGGGCACGCGCATTCAGCTACTCGCTCCGGTGGTTCGCGGCCGCAAGGGGGAGTACAAGAAGGATATCGAGGACCTCCGCAAGGAGGGCTTCAGCCGCCTGCGCATCGATAAGCAGATGGTGGACCTCAGCACCGAGGAACCGCCGGACCTCGACCGCTACAAACAGCACTGGATCGACGTGGTAATCGACCGAATCGTCATCAAGCCGGATGTCGCCTCGCGGCTGGCAGACTCGCTGGAGACTGCGCTGCGCAAGGGCGAAGGCAACGTGGGGGTCGATGTGCTCCCCGCACCGGATGGGACGGGCGGCGAGGAGCTGCTCTTCAGCGAGCACTTCGCCTGCAGCCATTGCGGCATCAGTTTCGAAGAGGTCGCGCCACGGTCGTTCTCGTTCAACAGCCCCTATGGCGCCTGCCCGGACTGCCATGGGCTGGGCACCAAGACGGAGTTCGACCCGAACCTCATCGCGCCCAACAAGAATCTCTCGGTCGAGAAGGGCGCCATCGTCGCGCTGATGCCAAAGACTCCGGGCGCGGGCTACGGCGACTATATGCTCGGCCTCTTCGAGGGAGTGGCCGACAAGTTTAATTTCAAGATGTCCACTCCCCTAAAGCAGCTTACCGAGAAGCAGTACAACGCCCTGATGTATGGCGTCGAGGGCAACGTCACGGTCACCTTCAAGAACAAATGGGGCCGAGTGCGCAAGTTCGACAGCAAGTACGCCGGCGCGGCGAACATGCTTGAACGGCGGTACACGGACACGTCGAGCGAGATGATTCGCGACGAACTGGAGAAGTATCGGTCCAGCAGGCCGTGCCCCGTTTGCAAAGGGCAGCGGCTGAAACCGGAGTCGCTCGCGGTAACCGTGGACGGCCGAAATATCGCCGAGGTCTGCGTCTACTCGATTGCCGAGGCGCACGCCTACTTCGAGAACCTCAAGCTCACGGAACGCGAGGAGACTATTGCACGGCAGATTGTGAAGGAGGTGCGAACTCGCCTCGGCTTCCTCATGAATGTGGGCTTGCAATATCTCACGCTCAATCGCACGGCCACCACCCTGGCGGGTGGCGAGGCGCAGCGCATTCGCCTCGCGACCCAGATAGGCTCCGGCCTGATGGGCGTGCTCTACATTCTGGATGAGCCGAGCATTGGCCTCCATCAGCGAGATAACCATAAACTTATTGAGACTCTCATAAAGCTGCGCGACCTGGGCAACACCATTATCGTGGTAGAACACGACGAAGAGACCATGGCGGCGGCAGACCACCTGATCGACGTGGGTCCCGGAGCAGGCGAGCACGGTGGGCGAATAGTTGCCCAGGGGACGTATGCCGACGTGCTCAAGTCCAAGGAATCGATCACTGCGCAGTACCTGAGTGGGCGCAGGTCCATCGTCACGCCGCTGCTCAGGCGGCCCATGGGAGACCGCAGAATCGAGATTAAGGGAGCGCGGGCGCACAACCTTCAGAACGTCGACATCACAATTCCGCTCGGCCTGATGGTTTGTGTGACAGGTGTCTCTGGAAGCGGCAAGTCCACGCTCATTCAGGAGACGCTCTTTCCCAGGCTGATGAACCACCTGCACGGCTCGCACGGGGTTTGGGCCGCACACGACAGCATTACGGGTTTCGACTATATCGACAAGGTGATCGATATCGATCAGTCCCCTATTGGCCGCACGCCGCGCTCGAATCCGGCCACGTACACTGGAACGTTCGACCTCATTCGCGACCTTTTCTCCGCTACCAATGAGAGCCGTGTGCGGGGCTATCAGCAGGGTCGGTTTTCGTTCAATGTGAAGGGTGGCCGCTGCGAGGCATGCAAGGGCGACGGTATTATCAAGATAGAAATGCACTTTCTGCCGGACGTCTATGTGCCTTGCGAGGTGTGCAAGGGAAAGCGATATAACCGCGAAACACTCGAGGTGAAATTCAAAGGCAAGAATATCTCGGACGTTCTGGATATGACGGTTTCGGAAGCGGCGGAGTTTTTCAAGGATATCCCCCGCATTGGCCGAAAGCTGATTACTCTGAATGATGTCGGCCTCGGCTACATTCGCATGGGTCAGCCCGCCACCACCCTCTCGGGCGGCGAGGCCCAGCGCATCAAGCTCGCCGCCGAGCTCTCGAAGAGAAGCACGGGCCGTACGCTCTATATCCTCGACGAGCCCACCACGGGGCTCCACTTCGCGGACATCGAGAAGCTGCTGGGAGTACTTGACCGCCTGGTGCAGAGCGGCAACACCGTGCTGGTGATCGAGCATAACCTGGACGTCATCAAGACGGCGGACTATGTGATTGACCTCGGCCCTGAGGGCGGCACGGGCGGCGGAATGGTGGTGGCCACGGGCACGCCCGAGGAGGTTGCCGCATGTGAGGCGAGCCACACAGGGAAGTACCTCAAGAAGGTGCTTGCTGGGCGGGGGTAAAAGGAACGGAATGGGACACAGGATACCTAATGCCAACAATATCGTAATGGCCAAAGTCACGTGAGTCCCAGAGTGCGTAAGCGCGACAACGAGTGCATTGACGCCTTTGTGCGGTGGTATGGCGATCAACTCAATGCGACGTACGCCCTAGTAGACCGACCCGATGAGACCTGCCAGGGTGCCATTGATGCGGTATACGAGGCAACCGACGGATCACTCGTATACGTTGAGCACACCAGCATCGACGAATACATGGCGCATGTCCCCGCAAGGAACAAGGCGAGCTGCACCCACAGGGCACCGACCAGAGAGATCAGCAAGCACCTAGCTCTATTCCAGAAGCGGTTCCGAGAAGGCAAGACCCTTCCGACCACAGGGAAGCTCGTTGTCCTTGATGTTCCAGCGCCTATTATCCTATCCATTGACAAGCCGAAGTACGCCAAAGCGCTCAGGAGTTGGTACGAGCAGTACGCTCCGATGCTGCCAGATGATAACCGGTGCTATCCAACGGAGCACTACCATGGACCGATCCCAACAGACAGTCTACCTATCGAGCATATGATGTATTCCGCGCATGCATGCGATCCCAGCCACTGTGCCGTGATTATCCAACCCTCTGGCGTAAGCGAAACGGATCTTGAGAATGAACTCACTTATGTGCTGGATACGAATTTGAGTAAGCTGAGCGATTACGGAACAGAGTTCGACAATTGGGTTATTCGGCGCCTGCTGATCATTCAGAACGATGAGTGGTCGCGCGGGTTCAGGTCGAAGTACATTCCGGTCATGCAAGCATTGGCGCCTGGACGAGACATGCGCCTCTGTGACGAAGTCTGGGCCTTCGAAATGCTGACAGACAAGCTTGAATTGCCACCAGTTCTCCTATGGTGCCGGGAATGGGGAGACGAGAGAGAGCGGTACCAGCACTTCCACCCAACAGTGGTTGCTGAGCGACACGAGGCTTGGCGCTCCCTTCGGACCTGACGCAAAGAGCGCTCGCGGGTACACAGGTTCAAAGCGTCCGCGCAGATTGTCAGGTACCGGGAGGTAACTCACGAGGCCCATGGCACATGGGGTACCCTTGCCGCATGTTCAATCACTATAAGCTCCCTACGCTCACTGGCGCCAATTGGCTTCACTACCTAACCTCCCAGAAGGTCCTTTGGAGCGACTCACCATGAGAGATTGGGTCGAGTTTGAACACGAGATTACTGAGTTAGTCCGAGCCTTCGGATACGACGCCGTCACGACACAGCCAGCATCCGATTTTGGCGCTGACGTTGTCGCCCAGAATCAGAACCGGCGAGTGGTAGTACAGTGTAAGCTGTACGGGCGTACAAGGATTGGCGCAGATACGGTGATGAAGCTCCTTGGGTCCAAGTCCTACTTCGATGCGGATGAGGCACTGTGTATAACGACCAGTTCGTTCACAAAGCAGGCTTATAAGGTTGCCGAGAGCAAGGGCATTAAGCTGATTGATCGCGAGAATCTCATTCGGCTTTGTCGGGAACGCAACATCACGATCCCGTCGCTGACGGTCCTCGCTGTTGGGACAATTACCTATCGATTGCGCGCACCAGAGGTTACTTTGGGGCGTAAACTGGGCAGTCACATAGTGCTTGGAAGTGCTTACGCATCGGGAATTCACGCTATTATTAGGCGCAACGGGTTGCGTCTAGCTATCCAGGACTGTGGCAGCACAAATGGAACAAGAGTGAACGGCGACACGATCACACGTGAAACTAACCTCAATTATGGCGACCAACTCGGAGTGGGCGGCATCGACATGACGGTTGCCATGCTTGCACCCGATGGGGAAATCGCGGTTTAGGTTGGCGGGTCTCCTCATTGGGCCTGTTCTCGGTGCTGGAGCCCATCGAAGATTTGTCCAGAGTGAGCGAACGCCACGAGGTAATCCTCTGCTTGCGGATTTGTACTTCAACGCTATGCCCCAACAATGCCCGGACCGGGACAGCGTTGATCTTTGAGGAGAATCGTAATGGCCGAACCATTGTCAAACCCGAACTCTATAAACGATTGCAGCGTGGAACAGGAACTGGATGACCTCAAACGCCACTCACATACGGTGACGGAGGCGCTTCGCCTCGCGGTAGCGGAGGCCCTAGATCGCAAGCGGCGACTCGGCCAATATGCGATATTCGGTATTGACGGCAAGCCCGTGCGGGTCGAGGCGGAGGACTTGCCGCTGCTCGACGCGGACCTGGAGACAGATATGTAGCAGGCGCGGCACTGGCGGCGGCACGGTGGTCGCAACGGGTACTCCAGAGGATGTTGCCGCATGCGAGAAGAGCCACACCGGAAGGTACTTTAAGAAAGTGCTGGCTTGGAGGTGGTATGGAGATGCATGTGCCCGTGGCCAACAACGGGACCACCGTGAACTGGACCGATAATTCTGGAGTATGATGGCGAACGTCCTAGTCGACCTACGAGTTTCGGTTCTTGATGATCTCGTGCATCGACACCAAGGGCGATGCGTTCGATAGACCTCTGCGCTTCTGGCGTGCAATGTCCGCATGGCGCTTTGCATACGGGCCAATTAACGCATCTTCTGCAGCGCCATACATGTCCGGAAATAGAGTTGCAAAACTATGGCCTAAGTCCTCGAAGTCGCAGAGGGCATCTCGATATGATTCACCTGGTATTTCATATCGCACAAGTGTACCAGCCATATTGCGTAGTTTTAGGTACTTCACTAGACCAAGCGAATCTGAATCGGTTATCTGGGTGAAGACACCGTTCTGTGCAACTTGCCTGGAACAACCAATGGTGTTGATCAACCGAAACCTAATTGAGTCTTGTTCAAGTTCTGGACTCAACCTGAGTTCCCAGATTGCAACTGGGACTTCCGCTGCCGTTGACGATGGCGTATAGCCGGGATGATGAATATGGTGGTTACGGAAATAGTCCATGAATGCAAAGAACCCCGCCACAATTGGATCATGAGACCAATCTAGCAATGGAGTTGCGACTCCATGATGGCGGGCAAGGGCCATCCACTCATCCTCACTGGTAGGCAAACAGATTGGAGGTTGCAGCAACTTGTGGACGTTGTCCTTGAATCGCTCTAAGAATTGCCTGAAGCCATCGTCATAATCACTGATTCTGTACCGGTCGGATTGCTGGGGTGCAATGAACTTTCGGAACATGCGTTCGTACATTGACTCTGGAAGCCAACTGGCGTCTCGCTGGCCCCGATAGATGAACTCCGTCGTCGGTCTCTCTGACATGCGACCACGAAAGGCCAGCCAATCGGCACACTGGACCACTCGAGGCTCCGTCTTGATACCCTCGTCGACCTCCATATCGCCTCCTGTGTCGTGAACCACTCTACCATCACAATACCCGTAGGGGTACGGTTCCTTGCTTGTGCTAGCCAGAGAACCACCGCTTGCTGCAACTATGGACGAACATGATGGCAACAGTCTCGCACGGCACCACCGGCCCTTGATGGGGTGGCGACGCAACACAGAGTTGACTGGTTCAGGACTGAGCGACATAATGCAATGGTGGCCGAGGTTCGCGGCTTCGCCGGTGACTGCACCTGCGGATCGGATCCGGAGTGGAGGTGAGACTTGAGAAGGAGGTCTGCGAATCAGGCTCAGATGCCTACTTTGAGCCAAGTGGAGTCGCTAACGGCAGGCGAGTTGAAGTGGACACTCAAGGAGCTTGGCAAGAAGTTCTGAACTGCCGGGCACGTCAGAGGAGAGCCTTCGACGCACGCGCATCTTTAGCGGGCTGCTTCAGAGGCGATCGCTGATTAGTGTGGGGTACCCAACAGAATGCCAGTCCAAGACTATTCGAACAACAGCGCAGAAGAGCCAACGATGACTGATCTCCGGCGACGGTCCCAATCGGCGTTGGAAGCCCTTCGGCTCGCGGTCGCAGAAGCCCTGGACCGCAAGCGGCGGCTCGGTCAATATGCGATATTCGGCATTGACGGCAAGGCTGTTCGGGTCGAGGCGGAGGACCTGCCGCGGCTAGATGTGGATGACGAGACTCGTGGTTGATCGGGAGCGCCGGACCGTCGCGCGCGCCGAGTGCGCATGCGGCCGCGTTCGTCAGGCACCAGACGCGAAACTACCTCCGCCGGCTGATATCGCGGTACACCGCGTCGTCATTTCGCCGGCCAATGAGCTCGATGAAGACTGTGTCGTCCTTGATGCGGTAGATGATGCGGAACTCGCCCACGTCGGCTCGCCGGAGATCCTCGTACCCTTTCAGCGCCCGTGAGTCCGGCGGGAGAGGCTCAGACATCAGGCCGAGCATCTTGCGTGCGACCTGCTTGAACTGCTTTGCCTCAAGCGCATCCAGGAAGTCGAGCGCATCACGATGGGTATCGAGCTTCATGCGCCAATGGCGTTCTCGGACTGATTCAGTCGGCGCGTGATTGCGGCTATGGCTTCTTCGTGGCCCACGTATGGCTCCTTCGCCGCTTTGCGGGCTCTCTCGCCCCAATGCCTGTCCTCCAGTGCGCACAGGCGGTCGTACTCGGCTCGAGACAGGAGCACCGCCACGGAACGCCCGGACTTCTGCACCTCGACCGGCTCGCGGGCTGCATGCTCCAGATACTCTCCAAACCGATTCTTGACGTCTGTGGCAGTTGCTTTCATGATGCACCCCCATCGCCTATTTTAGCTATTATGGCCACATGTCGCAAGGAATTCCAGCGCGACACGCAGGATCGCTGTCCAGGTCGGGTACGGCCATACGGAACCGGTGGTCGAGCAGAACTAGTACCTGACCAAGACGGCGCACCGCGACATCGTTCGGTCGCTCGCACAGAAAATACGCGATAATCGGCAGTTGCACGTGCTCAGCGTGCCATGATATCAACGAGCGCTTCGCAGCGCGGACAGTCAAAGGAGCTTAACACATGACAAGACTGTTGTGGACACTCGGAGCGATGATGGTCGTTTCGCAGATCTGCGCTGC
>VFKD01000367.1 GCA_009885735.1 bacterium | reverse complement strand
GGCGAAGGGCCACGTCAAATTCCAAGGCAAAGTGACCAAAGAGGTTGAGACCGGTGGGCACGGGCTCATCACCGTGAAGCTCCCGCCAGGGCAATACGAGGTGACCGCCTCACGAGAGGGCTACGACACGATGCATGGGCAGCTTGAGGTAGCGCCGTTCACGGAACCCATCTGGCTGGAGCGCGCGAAGATGGGCAGCATGCCGGGGAGCGCCGACCAAGCGCGGGCAGCATTTGGCCAGCAGATCTTGGTCACGCTGGCGAAATCGGGCGCGGGACAGGGCAGGATGGTGGTCTCCGCAGAGAGTGCGCCGACGCCATAGGCCTTCACTGACCTCGAACGCACAGGGTGCAGGAGCCTAACCACCAAGTTGCCGGTCTCTCGCTTTGAGTGTGTTCATTGCCCCTTCTTCCGCGGCTTCCGACCCGACTTTGGCAGTTGCCTCACCGCGTTCTCAAAGTCAGCATCCACCGGGCGTGGGTCGGCAGCGCTGATGGCCTTGTACTTGCGGTGTTCCAATTCCGCCTTGGCCCTGGCTGCGTCAGCGGATATCTTGCCGGCATGGTCAAGCAGTTCGCGGCCCGATAGCTTCAGGAATTCATCCAGCTTTGCAATCCAGTTGCGCATGGTCATGGGCTGACGGTCGAGCGCCTGAAGTTCTGCAAATTCAAGGTAAAGGTTTACGATTCGGTTCAGCGTTTGCAGTTCCGCCTCGGTGAGGTAGTTCTTGGCTATTGAGACATCTTCCCGGCGGATAACCTTGCCGGATCGTGTCGTCTTGAGACCCATCAGCGGCTGCGATGCATCGGCCCGCTGGTGGATGACTTCCGCCGCAGTGTGGCCATGCGCAGCCCAGTGCATCTTGTTCTGCACAGTGGCGAAGAACTGCTCGGACAACTCGGTGTTGGGAGTGTAGTCCACACTCGTAGCATAGATGTCGAGCACCTTCTGGTAGAAGCGCCGCTCCGACGAGCGGATATCCCGGATGCGCTCCAGCAAGTCGTCAAAGTAGTCCGTTTGACCCTTGCCCGGCGGATTCTTCAGCCGTTCGTCGTCCATCGTGAAGCCCATGACGAGATACTCGCTTAAGCGCGCTGTAGCCCACTGACGAAACTGCGTGCCTCGATGGCTGCGCACGCGGTAGCCGATTGCCAGGATAACCGGCAGGCTGTAGTGCTCAATTTTCCGGTTGACCTCTCGGGAGCCCTCCTGACGAACTATTCGGAATTTCCGAATAGTTGGCTCCGCCTCAACTTCACCCTCGGCGAAGATCCCTTTCAGGTGTTCGTTCACGGTTGGCACTGTGATCTGGAACAGTTCGGCGATATGCGCCTGTGTCAGCCAGATGGTTTTGTCTTCAAATCGGCATTGGATGCGCGTGCTGCCATCCTCGGTTTGGTAGAGGATGATCGAGGTCTGTGTCGGGGTCTCGTCGTTCATTGTCCCGTCTTCCTCGACTTCCGAGCCGGCTTCGGCAGTCGCCTCACTGCATTCTCAAAGTCCGCATCCACCGGGC
>VFKD01000302.1 GCA_009885735.1 bacterium | reverse complement strand
TTCCTGGTCATGTCCGGCCTCATGAACGGCATTTTCAGCGCGCTCGACGGTGTGCTGTTCTACGTCTTCTTCGAGGCCTCGCTGATCCCGATGTACATCATCATCGGTGCCTGGGGCGGCCCCAACCGCGTCTATGCGGCCATCAAGTTCTTCCTCTACACGTTCACAGGCAGCGTGCTGATGCTGGTTGCAATCGTGTATGTTTTCGTGAATACAGGCACGTTCGACCTCGTGGCGCTATGTGACCCAAAGTCGCAGGGCTATCTGGCTCTCCACGCGCTGGACCCCAGAACACTGATGTACCTGTATGGAGCATTCGCTCTTGCGTTCATGATCAAGGTGCCGATGTTCCCGTTCCACACCTGGCTGCCGGACGCGCACGTGGAGGCGCCAACCGCAGGCTCCGTCATTCTGGCAGGCGTGATGCTGAAGATGGGGACCTACGGCTTCCTGCGGTTTTGCCTACCGATGTTTCCGGACCAGGCGAAGCAGAGCGCGCCGCTCTTTATCACATTGGCTGTGATAGGCATCATCTACGGCGCCATTGTGGCAGCGGTCCAGCCGGACATGAAGAAGCTGGTGGCCTACTCCAGCGTGAGTCACCTCGGGTTTGTGATGCTCGGGATATTCTCTTTCACCGAGCTTGGGGTAACAGGCGCGGTGCTGCAGAGCATCAACCACGGCGTCTCAACCGGGATGCTGTTCTTCTTGGTGGGAATGATGTATGAGCGCCGCCACACCAGGGAGATCTCCGCCTATGGCGGTATCAAGCGAGCCGTTCCAACGCTGAGCACGTTCTTCCTGATAGCGATGCTTTCGTCGGTGGCTCTGCCGCTCACGAACGGGTTCGTGGGCGAGTTCACTATCCTGCAGGGCAGCTACCTTTCGGCCTACGGCGGGGCAGGGGTGACGGGGATTGCCGCGCTTGGAATGGTGCTCTCGGCAGTCTACATGCTCTGGATGTTTCAGCGAGTGTTCACGGGCCCACTGCTGCTGACCGAAAACCGCAAGATGAAGGACCTGACGACTCGCGAATGCCTGGTGCTCGCGCCGCTCGTGGTGCTCGTCTTCTGGTTTGGCTGCTATGTGACGACCTGGACCGGCTACCTGAAGGAGCCCGTGGAGAAGCTGATGCTGACCGTGAAGGCGCCGCCGCCCACCAGCAAGGCAATGCTTCGCGCGGACTCGTCAGCAGCGCGTAAGCTGGCCGCAAGACCCTAGTTGACGTAGGATTCTGGAGATTTCATGCCCGACAAATCGGTGATAATTGGCGACATGCAGGCAATTCTGCCCATGATTGTTCTGTGGGTAACTGCGTCCGTCATTGCCCTGGGCGATGTGTCGCTCTGGAAACGGGGCAACAAGGCAATCAACCCGCTGCTTGCCATCGTGGGCGTGCTTGTCGCCTTCAAGTTCCTTGTGAACACACCCAGGGTCGCCTCCGGCGCCACCGCGTTTGCAAAGTCGCTGGCAATCGACCCATTGGGGCAGATCAGCGGTATCGCTCTGCTGGTCACTGCGGTCTTGTCCATCCTTCTGGCCTGGACCTACCTAAAGAATCGCGGCCTCGACCATGCCGAGTACTACGTCCTGCTGCTTCTCTCTCTCACTGGAGCGATGATGATGGCGTCTGCGAACGACCTCATCGTACTGTTCCTTGGCCTGGAGATTCTCTCGTTCGGCCTCTATGTGATGGCAGGGTTCGCGCGCACCGAGGAGCGTAGCGAAGAGGCCTCGGTAAAGTACTTCCTGCTGGGTGCGTTCGGATCGGCCTTTCTTCTCTACGGAATTGCCCTGGTTTATGGGGCGACGCAGTCGACGAATCTGGAGCAGATCCGCGCGACGCTCTCAAGCTCATCTGGTGCGCCCGGACCCATGCTCCTGGCCGGCATCGGTCTGCTGATCGTGGGACTCGGTTTCAAGGCGGCTATCGTGCCGTTTCATCAGTGGACCCCGGATGTCTATGAAGGCGCGCCCACCGCAGCTACGGCCTACATGGCAGGGGCCGCGAAGATAGGCGCGTTTGCTGCGATGCTGCGGGTCTTCGGCGCGCTGACCCCGGTCGCGGCGAGCTGGCTGCCGGCCATTCAGATTCTCGCCATAGTGACCATGGTCTTCGGAAACCTGCTCGCCGTCACTCAGACTAACGTAAAGCGGCTTCTGGCCTACTCGAGCATTGCCCATGCCGGCTACCTGCTCGTGGCAATTGCCGCGCTTCCCAGCGAGACGGTCAACGGCATTGCCTCCAATGCACCGGATCTGGCGGTGGGCGGAGCGCTCTTCTATCTCTTCGCCTATGTCTTTATGACGCTCGGCGCGTTCGGCGTGCTGGTCTACCTCAGCAGCAAGGGGCGCGACGTTCAGCACGTGAATGACCTGCGCGGCCTCGCGAAGCGTGAGCCCGCCGCGGCGTACGCCATGATGTTTTTCATGCTCTCGCTAGGGGGCATTCCGCCCACCATGGGCTTCATGGGCAAGTGGCAGATATTCTATGCGGCCGTGACGGGGCAGCAGATCATGCTTGCCATTGTGATGGCGCTCACGAGCGCGATGGCGGTCTACTATTACCTGCGAGTGGTCTGGGTTATGTGCTTCGAGGAGACCACTGAAGCTGCGGCTCCCGAGCCGGTCGCTCGCACGGGCGCCATGGCCGCAATCATGCTTGCCGCTGCCGCGACCATCGTCTTCGGCATAGCGCCGAACCTGCTGAACGCGATCACGGGAATGGGCCCGTAGACGTCTTCAGCCTCGATTGACGTGCCTAGCCGTGCCGGTCTACACTATGTATGCCAACTCAATAACGTACTGGTTGTGGGAGCCGCGCAGTCGTTGCGCGGCGCCAAGGGGGAAGTCCGGTGAGAATCCGGCACAGTCCCGCTGCGGTGTAGGTTCGCTGGTCTCTCAAGCTCCACATGAGAAGTCCGGTCGAACCTAAGTCCGAATGCCCGCCCACAGCCCATCACTCTAGCCCTTCGCGAGAAGAGGGTGTGATGTCGCCGATGCGGCGGGCGGCCAATGGCTCCCTCCTCGGCACATTCACCATCCGCAATGGATGGTTTTTTTGTGCCGGTTCGGTCTGCATATCTCCCGAAGCTCACGTGAGGCCACTCTCTCCCAAAGTGGGAACAAGGAGTCGCAACGTGACACAACGTCCACGGCAGTACCGCTCAGGATTCACGCTCATCGAGTTGCTCGTCGTTATCGCTATAATTGCGATACTCGCAGCAATTCTCTTCCCTGTCTTTGCTCAGGCGCGCGAAAAGGCGAGGCAGATAAGCTGCGCGTCGAATGTGCGGCAGCTTGGCCTTGGGATGCGGATGTATACTCAAGACTACGACGAGACCTACGCCCTCTATCAGTATGCGGATTGCTCGGGCTACACTTGCTATCAATACTGGTTCGGCAGGCGAACCGACACAGGCTGGGACAAGTCGCAGGGGCTGCTCTACCCGTATTTGAAGAACCATCAGATTCAGCGATGCCCAAGCTTCACCGGCGTCGCAAGGCTGGGTGACGGCAATGGCTACGGCTACAACTGGAGCTTCTTGGGCTCGGACTATGGCATTACGTATTCTTGGCCCCCGCTGAACCCAGCAAGCGAGGCCTCGCTTAGCGCGCCGGCCGATAAGCTGGTGTTTGCAGATTCAGGCTTTGTGAATGTACCGTGGTACGGAGGCAGCGGCGAGGTGATAGAGACGGCGGGAATAGACCCACCCTCCTCGTGGTATGGCAATCCTACCGTGGACTACCGCCATGTGGATGCCGGCAAGGTGATCGATTCCACATTGCAGACCGTGACTCATCGAGGCATGGCAAACGGATGCTTCGCGGACGGGCATGTGAAGCCCTTTCGCCAGAGCGAGACAACCGATGCGATGTTCACGCGGGACTAGCGATCAGCCTGTTCAATTAGGCGAATCCGCTCGTCCTGAGCGCGGCTCAGCCGTATCGAGCCGCAGTCGAAGGATGCGGCTTCGATCTCATACGTGAACAGAAATGGGACCATCGCATGCTAGACAAGCCGGTACGTGCATGCATCTGCCACGGCCGCAGCTTCGAAGAGCTGTGGCTGCTGGCAAAGTCCCATGCGTGGACTACGGCGGAGCAGGTTTCCCAGGCAACGGGCTGCGGTTCAAGCTGCGGCCAGTGCAGGCGGTACATCGAACGAATGCTGGAGACCGGTGAGACGCGGTTTGACATACTGCCGATCGAGAGCCACGTGGAATGACCGCAGATCCAGTCGCATTTGCCCAGCTTGCTTCGGAGGCGGCAGTGTGTGTTCGCTGCCCTCTGCTTGCCGAGCGGGCTGCCGTGCTGAGCCCGCTCAACGGTTCGCTAACGCCTCGAGTTCTGTTTGTAGCTGAGGCACCGGGGAGGCAGGGCGCCGACCGCACGCGAATTCCGATGCACGGGGATGCGAGCGGGGTTGCCTTCGAGAAGCTGATGGCGTCGATTGGCCTAACGAGGGATGACATCTTCATCACGAACGCCATTCTCTGCAGTCCGCGCAGTGCAACGGATGCGAATCGCGCTCCTCGCGCCTCGGAGGTCTCGAACTGCTCTTCGTTTCTGCGTCGAACTATCGAGGCGCTCGATCCTCCAATTCTGGTTTCGCTTGGGGGTGCAGCTCTCGCCGCGCTGGGCCGGTTGGAGCCGCATGGATTGGTCCTCAGCAGCGATGTGGGGAGACCGAGGGTGTACATGGGTCGGGTTTTGCTGCCCCTGTATCATCCGAGTCCTCAGGTGCTCATCTCCCGGCGCAGCCTGGCGCAGCAGACAGAGGACTGGCGAAGCCTCCGCAACTTGCTGGAGCAGCTGGGATACGTGTAACACGGGTCGATTCGCCTAATTCCGTTCGTCCTGAGCGCTCGACAGCCTCACCGTCGAGCAGTCGAAGGATGCGTGTTGGAGTCAGCGTAATTTGAATGCGCCACGAAGTGGTCCTTCGACCCTTCGACTGCGGCTCGGAACGGCTGTGCCGCGCTCAGGACGAACGGTTTGTGCGCGCCGCCAGGTGATATGGGGTACTTCGTTCCTGATAACGGCATGCGGGAATGACGCGGCTCGATGTGTCAATCCGTTCGTCCTGAGCGCTCGACAGCCTCACCGTCGAGCAGTCGAAGGATGCGTGTTGGAGTCAGCGTAGTTTGAATGCGCCACGAAGTGGTCCTTCGACCCTTCGACTGCGGCTCGGAACGGCTGTGCCGCGCTCAGGGTGAGCGGGTGTGTTGGGCTGAGCCGCGCTCAGGGTGAGCGGGTGTGTTGGGCTGAGCCGCGCTCAGGGTGCTCGGGTTGGCAGGCTCAGGGTGAGCGGAATGTACAGCGCGATTGCATATGTGCTAAACGAACAGTGTCGGGCCTAAACGGGAGGCGGCAGGCTTGGTGGCGCCTCGGCAGCATCCTCGAGCGGAGGCAGCTCGGCAATATCGCCAATGCCGAAGTAGTGCAGGAACTCCGGGGTGGTGGCGTAGAGGATGGGTCGGCCCGCAGTTGCGCGGCGGCCCACGTCCGCCACGAGGCCTCTCTCAACGAGAGTTCCCAGCACGCCGGAGACGCTCACTCCGCGCACAGCCTCTATCTCGGGCTGGGTGATGGGCTGGCGATACGCCACGATGGCGATGGTCTCGAGCGCCGCGCGGGAGAGCTTGCGAACATTTCTGGCAAGCAGCCTACCGACGGCCTCCGCGTGCTCAGCGCGAGTTGCAAGCTGGTAGCCGCCAGCGATACTCACCACATGCAGACCGCTGCCGGTTTCGCGCAGCCTCACGCGGAGCAATTCAACTTCTTCTGCAGCCTCCATCGGCTCAATGCCGAGGGCCCTGGCGACCTCCTCCAACGGGAGGGGCTCTCCCGCGACAAACAGCAGGCATTCAACTGCGGCGCCGTTCATTCCGCCACCCCCGCGAATCGTTTGTAGGGCTGTGGGGCTTGCCCCACCCACGGGACTGCCTTCATGCCGCGACCGCGGTAGTAGGGTAGATCACAATGTCTGCATCTACTGCGGCCTGCTTCACGGTAAGCTGTCCCTGCCTGAGCAGCTCCAGCATCGCCAGGAACGTAATTACGATCTCAATCCGATAGCATGGCAGCTCGAAGAGGCCGTCGAAGCGCAGTCCCTCGGGGTGTGCGCGCACGCGCCGAAGGATTTCCGCCATCTTCATTCGCACGCTGACCTGCCGCCTGGGAACCACTGCGGTTACGGCCGACGGCTCCACCCCTGCCGCCGCCAGCAGTCGGCGCAGAGCCGAAAGCAGGCGTTTGGGCTGCATCGCTCCCTCCGGCGTGGGCAGCAGGTAATCGTCTGGGTTCTCGGAGGCTCCCCGGAAGAAGAGGAGCTGCCTGTCCTCTTCCCAGCCGCGCAGGGTCTCCACCGCACCTTGATAGCGCTCATATTCCAGCAGGCGGGTAACGAGCTCGGAGCGCGGGTCCTCCGGTTCGTCCTCGCCCTCCGGCGGAGGCGGCTGCGGAAGGAGCATTCGCGCCTTTATCTCGATGAGCGTGGCGGCAATCACCAGGTACTCGCCGGCGATGTGCAGGTCGAGCTGCTCCCATTGCGTCAGGTACTCGAGGTACTGTTCGGTGATGAGCGCGATAGGAATGTCGTAGATGTCGATCTGGTGCTTGCGGATGAGATGCAGTAGGAGGTCGAGCGGGCC
>VFKD01000545.1 GCA_009885735.1 bacterium | reverse complement strand
CCCAGGCGATCTCCCACGGCCAGGGAGCGCTCAATGTTCACGGCATCGCCGTTGCGCAGACTGCCAAGCGTCGTCTTTGCAAGCGTCTCCGGCACCGCTTCAAAGCAGAGGGAGCCGGACGCCTTACCAACCACAGTGAGGCAGGCACCGCTTATGGCGATGCTGTCGCCAATCTTCGACGTCGCCGACGCAATCGGGGCCGCGACCGTAATCCGCGCTCCGCCCGAAGTGCGGAGCATGGATTCGACCGTGCCTACTTCTTCCACCAGTCCGGTAAACAATGGCCCGCCTTACAACGGTTTCTTCCGCGATGAGCGGCATTGAGAGTGGGGTCATTGTACCTGATGGGGCTTGGGAGGGGCGTAGAATGGTTGCTGGATTGGGTACTGGTAAGCAGACATACCAAGCCTGCCTCCCACGAGATTTCGGATATACTACCAAGGTTGCCTCGCGTGCGCACTCGCGGACACGGGACCAAAGTATTCCTGAGCCATAGATGGAGGAAGCACGTTCATGTCAGCGGTTACATTTGTGTCCAAACTTAAGGACGACGACTCGCTAACTATTCCCAAGAGCGTCGTAGAGGAGCTCGGCCTCCATCCAGGCGACGAGGTGCGGGTCTACGTGGAGGCGACCGATGGGACGGCCGTTCAGGCGGATTATGACCGTGTGATCGCAGATATCCTCGATGAAGCCAGTCGGCTAAAGCCAGTGCCGCGGCCGTCAAGCAGCGACACCCACGAGGACGCGTTTGGCGAGATAATGAAGGCGAAGTTCCGCAAGCAGGGGTTTGAGCTTTGACTCTGATAGACGCCGGGCCATTGTATGCCCTGGTCGATGCGAGCCAAATCACGAATCATGGGAGATGCTTGGCAGCCTTGCCGGTGCTGCAGAAACCACTGATTACGACCTGGCCGTGCTTCACCGAGGCGATGTACCTTGCGTTTGGGGCAGGAGGGGCGCCAATTCAGAAACTCCTCTGGAGCTATGTGGAGAAGGGTGTCCTTCGGTTTTACGATCTTGTCGAGCTGGATATAACCAGGATGCAGGCGTTAATGAACCAATATGGGGATGCACCGATGGATTTGGCGGATGCTTCTCTCGTGGCGGCAGCCGAAGCGCTACGTCAAAAGCGAGTCTTTACGCTCGACAGCCATTTCCACGCCTACCGAATGAGCGGGCGGCAGCCGTTCGAGGTAATCCCGTAATCAGCCGTCAACGTTTCCCGCATCGCCGCCATAATCTACTGCTGCACGGTAGTTACGGCCAGCACCCATCATTTCGGTGACCTACGCGGCGTGAGAATTGCGGAGCGCGCCGTTGTATAGGTTGAAGCCGTTGACGTAGACCCAAACCTTCACAACTGCCTCCACAAACAGCGGAGACCGCCCGAGGGCGGTCTCGCAGCCCAGGCCTCAGCATGGGCGGGGTACACACTATTATACACCGACTGGCGCGTGGGTGCATGTGCCGCGCGTTGCGTCACCACATGAATGCCGACACCTAGATGAAGGACCGTCGAGCCACTCTGAAGCCCCTAGATTGCGATGGGCCTCGTACAGGCAGTGAAGGTTCGCGCCAGCAATGTGAGCAATCTCAGCCAGGTGTTCGATGACTGTCCTGCCGAGGTAGACACATGTATCTTTTCTGGGATTGCGAGCGTATAATAGATGTTGTTGATAGGTGACGGCACTACCGTCGCGTCGGACCGATAGCTTGCGTCGAGCGAACCATGCTCTATGACGCAGAATGAGCAGTAGCATGAAGAGTCAAAGCACTGCTGGTCAAGGAATGCTTCTGCTCGATCTGCCCGATGACAACCTGTCGGCACCGCCAAAGGCCCGTCCAGAGCGAATGGGTCAGACGGTTGTCGAGTACAAGGATGCTGCAGGCATTCTGACCAAGCCCAAAGGATTCATGGCTGGCTACGACTTTACGATCAATCCGTACTCCGGCTGCGCGTTCGGGTGCGCCTACTGCTACGCGGCAGCATTTGCGCCAGCAGCGCGAAAACCCGAGGACTGGGGTAAGTGGGTGGTTGTTAAGCAGAACGCGCTTGAGTTGCTAAGGAGACAACTGAAGAAGTCGCGCTCTGGAATTCACGACAAGTCGATCTATATTAGCAGTGTCACCGATCCTTATCAGCCGATCGAGAGGGACCTTGAGTTGACACGGGACATAATCAGAGAGCTGATCGCGCATCAGCTGCGGCTCGTAATCCAGACGCGCAGCCCCCTTGTGGCTCGGGACATCGACCTCTTCAAACAGTTCAAAGTGGCCCAGGTAAATATGACGGTAACCACGGACTCAGAAGAGGTTCGCCGCGCGTTCGAGCCTGGGTGTCCCGCCAACCACCAGAGGCTTGAAGCCATTGCAAAGGTAACCGCGGAAGGCATTCAGACGTGCATTACCATGACGCCCCTCCTGCCGGTGACAGACGCGAATGGTTTTGCCGACAGCCTTTTGGCCACCGGAGTGAAGAGATTCATCGTTCAGCCGTTCCATGCAAAGAAAGGAGCCTATGCGGCAGGAACCAAGGAGACTGCTGCTCCGCTCATAGAGAAGTATCATTGGGATGGCGACGGCTATGTCGCCGTTCGCGACGTCCTCCGCGCCCGACTGCCGCACTTGGGTGAAGGCAAGGACGGCTTCGCACCTGTATGAAAGCGCTGCCCAACACATTTGGCCATTGGTTGTTGACACGGAAGCAACGCCTTGACGAGGCATGCGCTGCGGCATTCCGATCTGGCGCGGACCGTCTGAGTGCGGCAGAACTGAAAGCCGCGAACTTATCGATGAAGAGTCTGTATGCCGCGTGCGATGCCGATAGATACACTTGTGGAGGAGATTGCGACTATGCATTGGCAGGTGCTGGCGTCATGTACACGGGTCACTTTCACGGCAAGAGAGTACATGACAGTATGGCAGTGCTGGAAACTTTGCCAGATATGTTTCGCACCAAGGAGTTGCATATTTGTGATGTTGGTGCTGGCTCAGGCGCAGCATTGTGGGCATGGGCTCTGATTGCTTGTTATCTTCGAGATATAAAGACCGAGTGTCCAGTACACAACTGGACTAGTATTGATTCCAGCCCTTGTATGCTCGAACAGAATGAGCGTCTCTGGTTGGAATTGTGCAAGGTGCTCCCAGATGTACAGAAAGTTGTGTCTAGACAAGTGCCTATCTGTACCGACTGGAGGACCCAGCATACGATCCCGACTGGAGCCGTGGTAATAGGCGGGTATCTCTTCTCAAGGGAGGATTCGACTAGGCACACTCGAACCGCACGAGCCTTCGCATCTACTCTGCAGGACAGTGGAGCTGCTGCCGTTGTATTGTGGACGGCGGAAAGCAAGACTATTGTCATGAGGCGGCTGATCCGCCAACTCAAAGGGTGGGATGACCAATCTCCAAAGAATCTAGCTAAATGTCCGCTTGACGGAAGGATGCTACAGTGTATATATGCTGCGCAATCAGCGTTTAGGTCCGTCGCATTGCCTATTGATACTGATTGGCCGCAGCGGTACAATTGGGGTTCGTATCCAACCAAAGCAACCGCTTTGGCAATGGTCCGCAAGGATCAATACCCGGAATCTTCTGTGTTAGAGCCCGTCATGAAATAACCGAGTCGAGTTTCTTTTTGCGCGGTGAAATTGTGTAGTTCCATTCGCCGTGAAAGTCATGCTTTACGATGTTTATTTCTGCAAACTGCGCGTCTGTTACCTGGATGCCTCTCGGGTATTGAT
>VFKD01000369.1 GCA_009885735.1 bacterium | reverse complement strand
TGATGTCGGCGTAGAGCTGGGCCAGCACGCCCGCCATGTAGGTTCCGAGAGCTACTCCGCCGGAGAGGCAGAGCGCGAATCGGTGGGTGCGAAGATCATGGCTCGGGGTGGGATTGTTCGTGTCCATTAGTTACACTCCCAAAGGTTCACGCCTCAACCCGCGCAGGCGGGTTTCGCAGCTATAGGGCCGGGTTTCAACCCGTGCCTCAAAGGTCCGCGCACTGAAGTACGCGGCTGAGACCGCCAAGTCCGCCTGCGCGGACTCTATTTTGATTCCGTGGAGTCGGGTCTTGCCGTCCTACCTCGCCCTTTTCGACTTCTTAAACCGCTTCCTATCCCCCGGCGCCGCCGCGACGCCCAGTGAATCCGGGCTCACGAACCGCCGCAGCTCCGCAATCTCGTCGCGAATCTCCGCCGCGCGCTCAAACTCCAGCGCCTTGCTCGCCTCCTTCATCTCGCGCTCAAGCTGACCAATGACCTCGACAATCTGGTCGAGCGGCATCTGCGACGTCTCCGCCACGTTAATACCTGGGCGATACGGCGCCCGCTCCTCGGCAACATGCTCGGCCGCAATCAGGTCGCGAATGGCCTTGATGACGGTCTGCGGCGTAATGCCGTGCGCGACGTTGTAGGCCACCTGAATCTCACGGCGGCGATTCGTCTCGTCAATCGCCCGCTGCATCGATCCGGTGATGTTGTCCGCATACATGATCACCTCACCGCTCACATTCCTTGCGGCCCGACCAATCGTCTGGATGAGCGAGGTGTCGGACCTCAAGAAGCCCTCCTTGTCCGCATCCAGAATGGCGACCAGCGTCACCTCCGGCAGGTCGAGGCCCTCGCGGAGCAGGTTGATGCCCACTACCACGTCATGAACGCCCTTCCGAAGGTCGCGCAGTATCTCCGTGCGCTGAAGCGTCTTGATGTCGCTGTGGAGGTAGTTGACCTTGATGTTCAACTCTTCAAGATAGGTGGTCAGGTCCTCCGCCATCCGCTTCGTGAGCGTCGTGACGAGAGTGCGCTCACCCTTGGCCGAGCGCTTTCGTATCTCGCTGATCAGGTCGTCTATCTGCCCCGTGGTGGGCCGGATGATTATCTGCGGGTCCACTAATCCGGTTGGTCGAATAACTTGTTGGACGATCTGCGCGCTGTGCTGGTGTTCATAGGGTCCCGGAGTCGCGGAGACGAAAACGGCCTGGTGAACCTTCTCCTCCCACTCGTGGAACTTCAGTGGCCTATTGTCCGAGGCAGAAGGGAGCCTGAATCCGTAATCGATGAGGATGTCCTTGCGGGCCTTGTCGCCGTTGTACATCCCTCGAATCTGCGGAAGGGTCTGGTGGGATTCGTCCACCATAATGAGCAGATCTTCCGGAAAGTAGTCGTAGAGAGTGCTCGGATGCGTCCCAGGCGGACGGCCGTCCATCCACCGGCTATAGTTCTCAATGCCGCTGCAGTAGCCCAGTTCGCGCATCATTTCAATGTCGAATCGCGTTCGCTGCTCAATGCGCTGGGCTTCCAGCAGCTTCCCCTGGCTATTGAAGAGTGCGACTCGCTCCTCCATCTCCTGTTTGATGTGAACCACGGCGGCTTCGAGCCGTTCAGCGGACGTCACAAAGTGGCTGGCCGGAAAGATTGTCACGTTGTCTCGGCTGCCCATCATCTCTCCGGTGACCGGATCGATGAGCGTGATCTTCTCGATCTCATCGCCAAAGAACTCGACGCGAACGATCACCTCTTCGTCTATCGGCTGCACCTCGAGCACATCGCCGCGAACGCGAAACGTGCCGCGCTGAAGCTCAAGGTTGTTGCGAGTGAACTGCATGTCCACCAATCGGTGCAGTGCGTCCTCGCGGTCCATGTTCTCTCCGCGGCGAAAGCCGAGGATGATCTTGCGATACTCCTCCGGGCTCCCAAGGCCGTAGATGCATGAGACAGACGCGACCACGATCACGTCTCGGCGTTCGAGAACCGCCTGGGTTGCGGAGTGACGCAGGCGGTCAATCTCGTCATTGACCATCGCGTCCTTCTCGATGTAGGTGTCGCTCTGCGGGATGTATGCTTCGGGCTGATAGTAGTCGTAGTAGCTCACGAAGTACTCGACCGCGTTGTGGGGGAAGAACTCCCGGAACTCGGAGCAGAGCTGTGCGGCGAGGGTCTTGTTGTGCGCCATGATGAGCGTGGGCCGTTCGAGCTGTTCGATGACGTTCGCCATCGTGAAGGTCTTGCCGGTGCCGGTTGCCCCTAGAAGCGTCTGAAAGCGGTGGCCAGCTCGCACGCCCTCCACCAGCTTCTGAACGGCGGCGGGCTGGTCGCCCTCCATTTGGTAGTCCGCAACCAGCTTGAAGATAGACACGGTGTGCTCCGATCGGGTGGGGAGAGTGGGCCAGAAGGGACACAAGGGACACAAGGGTCACAAGGGACCCATGTGTGTGCCAAGGTGAAAGGCCCTCCGCCGTCCCTAAAGTCCCTGCGGTCCCTTAGGTCCCCCAGGTCCCTTCCTCCCAGTCTACCCCTCGCCCTCGATCTGCTCTATCTGATCGTCCTCGACGATCATCGTTCGCCGGGTGGCCTGCGACTTCGCCACCTGCTCGCGCACCGTGTCGTAGAGTTCGCGAGGGTTGTCCACGCCATGAAGGGTGTAGAGCGGCGCGGTCTTGTCGGTTGAGGAGATCGCGATGTTGCCCACATTGAAGATTCTGCCAAGGACAGACTGAGAGAGCCCCAAATCCCTTACTCGGAAGAGCTGGATGTTCTCGATCTTGCGCGAAATGATGCCGGATTCGACCTCAAGGCTCTCGTTGAACAGTCGATACTCCGTGCTGATAAGCATAAGCCATACGTAGAGATACCCTGCGCCAAGCACCGCAAACCCCACAAGGAAGACGATACCGGGGTGCAGGTTCCAGGCGAAGCCGCCAAACAGCCACCCGATCGCAAGAACGACGGTCAGCGCCATGACGCCGATGAAGTTCTTGATCGAGATGCGTTTGGCTACGATGAGGTCGGATTGGGCCATGGCTCTTGGACTTTGCATTGACGCAGCTTGCTACGTCCGCCTTTCGTTAGATGATGAGGCCGATTGATCTTGTAGCGTAAGCCGTCTACTTGAGCGAAACCGTAACGGTCCGGCCCTCAGGCAGGCCGAGCGAGAGGGAGCTGACTTTCGCGGCCTTCGGGCCGGAGAATATCAGCCGCCCGCGCACCGAAGCTCCCGGCTTCACCGTATCACTGAGGTTTGTGTTCCCTACGGCGCGCAGAAGAATATTTCGGTACTCGATTGGCTCGTCGTTGGAATCGGTGAGCTTGAGTTCATAGCTGCCCCAGTCCAGATCCACGTCCAGCTTGGTCGGATTGGTATAGGCCACGGTGATCGCAATCAGCTTGCCATCCTCGGGGGGCATCAGTTCTCCGAGAGCATCCGTCGTCTCGTCCACCTTCTCCACCACGAAGTCGAAGCGGCCGAGGCCAACCTTCGCGCCAACTGCAGCTTTGTCTTCGTCCAGCACGGTCACGCTGTCGGGCGCGGCGAATAGCCCGGTGAACTTCTTCACTTTGCCCTTAAGGTCAAACCGAAGCACGGGCCCGGTTGGTCCCTGAACAATCAGCTTTGGTATCGGATCTGTCGCAGGCACCTCAATGAAGGCGAGCGCAGGAACCTTCTGGAGGGGCTTCAGCTCAAGGTTGAGCGAGGTCATCTTCTCGGGATTAAGGACGATCTCTGCGTTCTTGTGGTTGGCGTTGTCCTCGCTTACCACAGTGAACCGAATGGACGCCCAGTCGAATCCCAAGTCTGTCTTGCCGGGGTTCTGAATTGTGTAGTTGAGAAGCAGGTACTTCTTCTCTTTAGGCGCGACCGCGGTTCCGACACTATGTGCGACGCGCGTGGCAAAGCTTGCCTCTGTCAGAATGAACTGGTACTTGCCGACTTTGGCCGGTATCCCGATCTTGCCGACAGTACCCGGAAGTGGCTTGGCCTGGGCATACGATTCCACAGGCGACGCGGCGGCCAGCGAGATGCATGCGCAGATCATCAGATTCCTTGTCATTAGGTTCTGCTCCAATCCATGTTTCTAGCGAGGCTTCGCCTTAGGCCGTCGAGTTGTACAAGGTTTCGAGAATTGTCACACTCTGAACGGCGTCCTGGAGTCAGGATTCGTCCAACTTGTTGCGCTGCGGAATATAGTCTCGGTCCTGTCATGCTGAGCGCGACTTCCGCCGTTTGGAAGCGCAGTCGATCCGGCTGTATCATTGCCTATGCGGCCGGACCCTTCGACTGCGCGGCGATACGGCTGCCGCTTCGCTCAGGGTGACAATGACGGGGCCGTTGCGACGGACTGAGCATCTGGAAAAGTTCTCGAAACTCGACACCACTACAACTCTTTTGTCGGACTCAAGAGATCTTGGCGCTCGTGTTAGTTGCGCGGTGACGGCGCCGGAAGCGGATCCGACGAGCCCTTGGCGAGGCCGAGCGCCCAGCGTATGCCGCCCAGAATGTGCTGGCGATAGGTTTCGCTCTCCCACACGTCTTCGCGGTGCCCCAGCGATGTATAGAAGACCTTGCCCTTGCCGTGCTTCTTCACCCACGCCACCGGATAGTCTCCGGGTACGCCGGCTTCCTTCGAGTTGTCGTTCGGCCCCTTGTCCATGAAGAGCAGGGAGCGGCACTTGGTGCGGTCCCAGTCCTTGAAGAGGTAAATCTCGTCCTTCACCTTGTAGCTGCCGTTCAGATGCGCCGTGGCAGGGTGCTTTGTGTCCTCGACGATTGGGTCGATCTCGCACTGCGCGTGGTGGCCCCTGAACTGTCCACCCAGCATCTCCACGAAGCGCATGTCACCCTTCAGGTCGGAAGACTTCAGCGTGTCGCCTGCAGAGTGCGAACCCATGAACGCCTTGCCGGACTTGATCCAGTCGAGGAATGCGCCCAGGTCCGGAATGCCGATATCCGCCGTCGTGTTCGCAAAGTAGACGCCGTCGAAGTCCTTGAGGAACTCAGGCACGAGCATCTTCTTTACGTCTTCGCCGTTGCGGCAGTACTCAACGGTGAAGAGGCCGCTCTTCTCGGCGATTTCGCCCAGCGTCTTCTCGGCAGTTGCGATAGAGCTGTGCCGGAAGCCTGCGGCATGGGACACTACCAGGATGCGCTTCTTGGCAGGCGCCTTCGGCGACGCGGGGAGCGCCACGCAGACGAGCGCAAGCGCCGAGAGCGCAAAACCAGCTCGGGTTATCTTCATTCTGTCTCTCCTTGCTCCCGCAGGGCGGGAGGCATTCAGCAAAGTCTAGAGGGGCGCGGGAATCCGCGCCCCCAGGTGGTGTCTATTGTGAGCGTGGCTTGCGGCTACTCCTGTCCCGCAGTCAGAACCTCTGCCTTGTATCCACCCTTCGCCTTGTCCGCAAGCCACCAGGCTCCAAACACAATGAGCAGCACGGCCGGCAAGGCGGCCACGAACATGAAAGACTTTTCGGACGCCTTAACCAGAACGTCGTTGAGAGGGGCACCTGAGAGCGCCTTGAACGCCTCGTCGCCTCCGGCGGCGGCCACCTTCGCCTGGTCGAAGACCTGTCCGATCTTAGGCAACACAAAGTAGATGGCAATATTACCAAACGACCCGATGAGCCCCATCAGGAAGGCGCCGCCCCTTGGGAACCGCTCGGAAGTGATGGCAAGCATGGTCGGCCACATATAGCAGACGCCGGTTCCCCACAGCGTGGCTGCCAAGAGGCCGGTTACAGGACTGTCCGCCTTTGCCAGCGCGACCAGACCGAGGGCGGCCAGCAGGCACGAGATGAACATTAGCCCAATAGGAGACAGCTTGTGCGCAATGGGCCCTGCGAAGAAGCGCATGACAAACATCAGTCCACTCACATAGACCAGAAGGAGAATCCCCTGGAAGTGTACGGTGCGCGTAAGCGCCGAGTCGACCCACTGTCCTGGCGCCAACTCTGCAGATGCGGTAAGAAGCATTGCGCCCAGAAGGAGCAGGAAGAGCGGCTTCGTCGCCTCTTTGAACATGTCCGAGTTCGATACTCCGGCGGCTGCCCGCTCGGTCGGAGGGAACTTGGTGCCAATAAGCATGAAACCGAAGATAACGGCAGGCAGCAGAACCAGCCCGAGTTTGACATTGTAATCCAGGCCTGCAACAGAGCCGATGAGTCCTCCGATTATGAGGCCGCCCGGCCACCAGGCGTGCAGCACATTCAGCTTATGGGTCTTGTCGTTCGGATAGATGGTGGCAATGAGAGGATTGATAACCGCTTCGACCAAGCCATGAGCAAGGCCGATGATGAAAAAGAACATCTTCAGCGTAGTTCCAGCAGATGCGCTGACTGGAGTGAACACGGTGCCGAAGGTGCCCACGATGAAAAGCAGACTGGAGATACCCAATAGCCTTCCCATCCCGAGAGAATCACAGAGCGGACTCCCGATCAACACCGAGACCGCAAAGCCAAGGAACGCAGCGCCGATGGCCGCAGTGGCAAGCTCCGTGGCATGTATAGGGTCGAACGGCGTGAAGAACGTGGCCTGAAGCTGTGTGAGCGATGCTCCGCGCAGGCTGAAGGCCATTCCTGCTGTAACCAAAGCGATCACGCTCAAGATGAAGAGCTTGTGCCTCTGGTATACCGCCCCAGTGTGGTCGTGATATTGCGACGTCGCAGTGCCCATTTGCATCCCCCTCCTAAGTTGAGTAAAAACAAGCTGGCGTCGGCTTACGCATGATCCATCGCGATGCCGCGCTCGTGCTGATAGCGCAACTTCAGCGTTATGCCCTTCTTCGCGGTCTCTCCTCGGTTTCCCTTCCCAGAATCCACAACATGCGCACAGCAGGCGATTCGCTGAGACTCGGCGTACGATAGATGAGGACATTAACCAACACGATTCCCTGCGGAGAACCCATGCCCACACCTGTGCTGCGCGTCGTCATTCCAGGACTTGATCCATCGCTGAGGGGCAAAGTCCGCGAGATCTACGATCTTGGCGGAGACCTGCTCCTCGTCACGTCGGACCGAATCTCCGCCTACGACAGCGTGATGCCCAATCCGATCCCCCAGAAGGGACGAGTGCTCACGCAGCTATCGAGGTTCTGGTTTGGCCGGATGCGGCACATTGTCGCTAACCACCTCATCACCACAGAGATAGACGAGATTGCCACGCGGCTGGAAGCGGCTGGAATCCGAGTCGACGAGAATTTGAGGCAGCTTCTGGAAGGCCGCACAACGCTCGCCCTTAAGGCAGAGATGTTTCCGGTGGAGTGCGTTGTGCGGGGCTATATCTCGGGCTCGCTGTGGGCGGAGTATGTGCGGGCGGGCGGCGAGAGCAGCGGCGTACACCTGCATGGCATCGACCTTCCAGGCGGCCTCCGCGAGAGCGACAAACTGCCCGAGCCCATCTTCACTCCCGCTACCAAGGCGACCGATGGGCACGACATCAACATCAGC
>VFKD01000167.1 GCA_009885735.1 bacterium | reverse complement strand
TCCGCCTTGCGTGATGCTAGCACCCCGAGCGTCTTGAGGCTGTCTGCCCGCGCGGCCTCCACCGTTGGCAGCTTGCCATACGAACTCGTCTTGCGCCAATCCGCCCCGCCCACAAGCAGCGCCTCGGCAATCCGGTCGAACCCCCGTCCGCACGCAAGCACCAAGGCGGTCACGCCCAGGTCATCGCGCGAGTCCGGCTTCTCGCCCGAAGCAAGGAGGCTGCGAACTTGATCCAGGTCGTTTGCCAGAACTGCCGTTACCAGTGGGCGCGCCTGAGGTGTGCCCGCGACATTGGCGACTTGTCCAATCGCACCGAAACGAACAAGACTGATAGCCGCCAAGACCACGGCTATCGTGCTGCACTTCATGATGTGGCTCCTCGCAGGGCTAGCCCGCTCTGCTGCTAAGGTATCGACTCAGTGCGGCATGATACGGTTCCGATGTCCTTACAAGATGATATCCAAACCCCGCCGCGCGAGCGCCTACCTGCAGGGATCGGAGATGCGCCTGCAGGGCGTTCCGGTAGGTTTCGCGCCCGTCAAGGCCCTCCGCAGGAAAGCAGAGTTCGGTTTCCGGATCCTTGAACCGGTCGCCTAGCCCAGCGGGCAGGCTAAGTTCTTCATCTGTGAGAACCTGAAAAAGCAGTACGCGCAGCCCTCGCAGCCGGAAGATCGCGAGCGCCTTCAGCACTTCGTCAAGTGGGTCCAGAAAATCGCTCACCACCACCAGGAGCCCGCGCCGCCGAACAGACGGGCCCAGCCCGCGCAGGAGAGCCGACAGGTCCGATGCGGCTGCCGGCGCGGCGCTCCACACTCGGGCGAGCGACTGATTCAGGCCCCTGAGCGACCCGACCGGGGGCAGGTATCCTTCCAGCTTGCTCGCGCCCCAGGCGTATCCGGGCCGATCTCCTTGGCGCACCATGAGGAAGCCGATTGCCGCCGCAAGAAGAACCGCGTGACGGTGCTTCGACGGGCCCTCCGATCCGCGGTAGTCCATGGATGCGCTCGTGTCGAGCACCAAGGTAGCGCTCATGTCGGTCTCTTTGCGAAAGAGTCGAGTTGTAAGCTTGTCCGACCGGGCGACCGCTCGCCAGTCGATCGCGCGCGGGTCGTCGCCAGGCGAGTAGCTGCGATAGTCGGTGAATTCGGAACTGAAGTCGTGATGCGTGGAGCGATGCTTGCCGGCATAGAAGCCCTCGACAATGAGCTTGGCTGCGAAGAGGAGGTTGCGGTACGGCGCGAGCTCGCCGGAGTTCAGGCCGAGGCTGGTTGATATGCCCTGGCTTAGGTCAGTCATGCCAGTGCCTTGCTTTCAGGTCCGGTGTCCTGGGGCTGATGGGACATATAGGACGAATGGGACCTATGGGACCTATGCGACCTAGAAGAACTTGCCTTAGCGTTGTCCAGAGTGCCCACGCCTCGTTCTTTCGGTCATCCGTCTCCTGGCCCCAGTCGCCGTCAGTCATATTTTGGCTCCGGAACCGTCTTCAAGAGCTCCTCCACAATCGCATTGGCCGTGATCCCCTCTGCCAGGCCCGCATAGTTCGGAAGAATTCGGTGCCCAAGAACCTGATGCGCCACGGCCCGCACATCTCCCACGGCGGGCGCCGGCCTGCCCGTGAGGAGAGCTCTTGCTTTGGCGCCCAGCACCAGGTTCTGGGTGGCGCGCGGGCCCGCGCCCCACTCTACAAATCGGCGAACCATCGGTGGCGCTTCCGGGTCGTTCGGCCTTGAGGCTCGGGCGAGCGAGACCGCATAGCCGAGCACATGACGTGAGACCGGAACAGCCCGCACCAACGCTTGAATGGCCAAGAGGTCCGCTTGCGAGACTGTTCGACCGGCGACGGCAGGAGTGTTTGTGGTGGTCTCCTGCGCGATACGCTCCTCGTCCGCCCGAGTGGGGTAGTCCAGGCTGAGGCCGAACATGAACCGGTCGAGCTGCGCCTCCGGCAGCGGGTAGGTGCCCTCCTGCTCGATGGGGTTCTGGGTGGCCACCACGAAGAAGGGCGGCGAGATGGGCATGGTCCTGCCGCCCACGGTAACCGCGGTCTCCTGCATCGCCTCAAGCAGGGCCGACTGTGTCTTCGGCGGTGTTCGGTTTATCTCGTCGGCCAGAAGAATGTTGGTGAAGATGGGACCCGCCACGAAGCGCCACGAGCGCGCCCCGGTGGCCGCATCGGTCTCGAGCAGTTCGGTGCCCAAGATGTCGCCGGGCATCAGGTCCGGCGTGAACTGAATGCGCCGAAACTCCCAGCCCAACGCCTGGGCAAGCGTCTTCACGAGCAGCGTTTTCGCAAGGCCCGGCACGCCCACGAGCAGGCAGTGCCCGCGCGAGGCAAGCGCGAGGAGGAGGTTCTGAACCACGTACTCCTGGCCGATGATGACCTTGGCGATCTCCTTCTGGAGCGCGGCTGCAGCAGCCCGAACTCCTTCGAGATCGGCCTCGGTTATCTGGGCCTGACCGTCCGTCCCGGCTCTGTCGTCCAGCATTCATCCTCCCGCAGCAAGGTGCAGGCTTTGCGGTGTCTGCATTATAGGGCGAGCGGGGAGTGGTGGTCAAGGTGGGCAGGAGGCAGGGGGCAGGAGGCAGGGGGCAATTGGCAGTCCCCAGCGTGCGTAGGGCACGGTCCACATTTGTCACCCTGAACGGAGCTTCAGCCGTATCGAAGCTTGCCTGCCCTGAGCTTGTCGAAGGGTTGAAGGGTCCGGCTGTATCGGTGCGCCGAGAACACAGGGTCGAAGGATCGGGGGGTTGAAGGCCCTCGCCGTTTCTACACATTGAGATCATCGCACCGTGTGTCACTCTGCACAACTGAATAGCCCGCAACAAATCTAGCCCCGTGCGCCGAGGGCGCTGCGCGCCCTCGGCGTGTCGTTCGGCTCAAACTGCGAGCCGAACGATACGAGAGGCGCAAGCGGAGGCGCATTGTCTGTTCGGCAGACTGACAGGTAGGGATTGCGCCTTAGTGGACGAGTTTCGGAGTTGGGGTGACCGGACAGGCTCCTATCTGATACAATAACCACACGAACATGATCACCGCCTCCTTGCGTTGGGGTGACCGGACAGGCTCCTATCTGATACAATGACAATACTGGACCCCAGGATGCGAATCGTGTTGGGGTGACCGGACAGGCTCCTATCTGATACAATTCCCTGGTTCGCCG
>VFKD01000319.1 GCA_009885735.1 bacterium | reverse complement strand
TTGTAGAGGCTCTCGAGGAACTGCGTTGGAGCACCGCCGGAATTGCGGTCGCGCAGCGTCTTGAGCTGCTTTGCCACGAAGGACGGGCGCACTGTGGGCAGGCTCTTCTTGCCCATGCGGAGCTGGCCTTTGGAGGCCACTTGATCTATCGTCACCGGTGAGCTGAGAATGACGCCTGCTTCGAGAAACACCTTAAGTCCAATTGCTGAACACGCGCTCTGGAGCTCCTGCCACCACAGGTCGGACTCGAAGTAGGATCGCGTATCGAAGTTCCAGCAGGCGGCGGTTTCGTCCGTGGGCTCCACGAGCGTGCGGATCTGCGACGTGGCCTGGTCCGCGGCTTTCTGGCGGGCTGCAATATCGCCCGTCTGGCTGGCCTTCTTCCATTTGGCGAGCGCGGAGTTGTATCTCTTGGCCGCCTTGATGAGGTCGTCTACCCGCTTCTCTTCCTGCGCCAGGGCCGCCTCAAGGCTGTCTGTCTGCGCGGCAAAGTCCTGTGCGTCTTCTGCCAATTGGGTCAAAGTCAGGCGCTCCTTAAGTTCGAAGTTGGTGCGAGTTGCGGCATGCTGACGAGGTTCGGGCGGAGGTGGGGAGAGTCCTGCTTGGGTATGGACTGAGGGACTCAAGGGACGCGAGGGACCTTGGGGACTCAAGTGAAGGGCAATCGTGCTTTATCTAGGTCAGCGAGAAAATCGATGTCAGTGTCCGGCCGGAAGTCGTTGCACAGGATCGAGCCGAAGACGAACGGTTTGGCGCAGGTCTTGTGCAGGGGCGACAGCATCCGCGCGGAACGTGTCCACCCATGCGTCAAGGCCGTAAGCGGATGCTTCGCCCGAAGGTGAACGGGGTTGCGAAGGACCGGGCGAAGCATCCGCATGCAACCGAACAGCCCTGGCGCAAGGTTTCCCGGCGGATGCTGTCGCCCCTACGAGCAACCGAACGTGCAACGTTGTCTCGCCGTTGCCGTTCTCCGTGTCTCTATGTCTCTAGCGAAGCGGGTGGTTCAACGCCATTGCCCTTGCCCGCCGTCCTTCCCTGGTCCCGCGCTTGCGCTGAACCGATAGTTATGGTAGAATTCGCCGTTCGCGGAGAGATGGCTGAGTGGTCGATAGCGGCGGTTTGCTAAACCGTTGTAGGCTTTATACCCTACCCCGGGTTCGAATCCCGGTCTCTCCGCCACACACTTTCTGTGCCGATCTGTGCGGCGCGAAGCGAAGATTCACTCACTCTGCATCCGCGCTTCGCGCCTCGGCGTCTCGGTTCGGCCTGGAGGACAACTAATGCTCCGTTCCCGTCTCGCAGCATCCGCTGCCGCTGCATTTCTCTCCCTCGCTTTGCTTCCTGCCCAAGCCATCCCGCCCGGCGAATACCTTAAGCTTCGTCGAGACAGCGGCTTCGATCCGAAGGTGACCTACCAGGTCGTTTCCGGGAATCCGGCTGCCTATTCCGGCAAGGTAGTGGAGCTCCGCGGCACCGTTTCCGGAACCCTTACTAAGTCGGACGGAGTCTCGTTTCTCCTCGCCACAGGCGCAAAAGACGCGATCCTGCTTGAAGTATCCGGAGCGGACACAGCTATCATTACGCGCGAGAATCGCCAGCCTATTCGAGTGCTTGCCAAGGTATCGCCGGACGTCATCGGCAACGTGCCGAAGCTGGAGATCATCGGCATCACCAACGATGCGGAGATCACCCTGCGAGAAAAGCAGGCCGCGGCGGCGACCACGCCGCAGCCTCGGCCCGCGGACCAAACTCGGATGCCAGTGGATCGAAGCGGCACGGGGCTGGCCTCCAGAGGGCTTACGCTCAGGCCGGTGGGCGCCGCGGTGGGCGGGCTTTCGGAGATGGCGCGCAAGTACCTCACGCCGGAGGCCCAGGCGATCTACCCGGTCTACAAGCAGTTCATCTTTCGTCAGAACAAGCGCCTCACCGAGCAGGAGCTCGACTCGACCACGGTGAGCCTGCTCCACTTTTCGCAGCGCTTCCGCGTGGACCCGAGGCTCGTGGTGGCGCTCGTTGTGGCCGAGTCCAGCTTCGATCCACGGTCCACCTCACACAAGGGCGCGATGGGACTGGGCCAGTTGATGCCGAGCGAGGTGCAGACCCTCAAGCTGGCCAACCCGTATGACCCGGTCTGGAATCTCCGCGGCGCTATCGACCAGCTCAAGGGCAAGCTCGACATCTTCCGAGAGCCGGGTACTCCAGATGGGCAGTTCACGTGGCGGCAGATTCAGCTCGCGCTCGCGGCCTACAATGCAGGAGTGGGTGCGGTCAAGCGCCACGGTGGCATTCCGCCGTACAAAGAGACGCAGAACTATGTGGCGAAGGTCACGAAGATGTATCGCGAGCTGCTGGGCGCTACGAATTAGCGAGGCTCCGCGCCGCAGCGCAACCTGGCGGAGCCGTGAACGACCCCGCTGAGAGGCGTTCCGCCGACCGTCCTGCGGACGGAACTGCGCCGAATGTGCGGCATTCCCGCCCGTGACGTTCAGTCCGCAGGACTTCCAGCCGCAGGCTACCCAGCCGGTCCTTCAGGTCACGGCGATACCTCCAAACGCGTTTGCGACTGGCTGCGGACCCTGTGGTCGTGTTGTTGCCCGGAGCCGTGAACGGTCCCGCTGCGAGGCGTTCCGCCGACCGTCCTTCGGACGGAACTGCGTCGAATTTGCGCCATTCCCGCCCTTGACGTTCAGTCCGCAGGACTTCCAGCCGCAGGCTACGCAGCCGGTCCTTCAGGGCACGGCGACAAAGGCGGCACGCCGGTGTGGTGAGGTGTACGATTTCGGAGCCGTAAACGGCCCCGCTGGGAGGCGTTCCGCCGACCGTCCTTCGGACGGAACAGCTCCGAAAGTGTGGCATTCTCGCCCTTGACGAGTCCGCAGGACTTCCAGCCGCAGGCTACGCAGCCGGTCCTTTAGGGCACGGCGATACGTCCTAGCGTGTTTGCGACTGGCAGCGGACCCTGTGGTCGCGTTGTTGCCCGGAGTCGTGAACGGCCCCGCTATTCGGCGTCCGCCCGCAGTCCCTCCGCGTGCGACCGAAACGCGCTCTCGGGGTAATTCACCAGGAATCTCTCGATCATCGCCCCCGCCTCTTTCGGCTTGTCGAGCTTCTTGAGCAGCAGCGACGCGCTCCTCACCATCGCCATCTCTGCCTCGGGCGCCTCATTCTGGGCTGAACGTACCGAAACAAATCCCTTGCGAGATCACCTGAAGTGCGTTATAGTGACCTAGGAGAAGTACGAGTTGGAACGCGTCAAGCGCGCCCAACGCAGAAAGGAGAAGCACAGTGGTTCACGCAATCGCCATGGGGCTGCGACGAACGGTCGTTTGGAGGATCGGACTCATCGGAGCATTCATTCTTCTGGCCGGAGGGGCCGTCCCCGTACACGCGCAGTTTACACAGTTGCACGATCTAGATTTTCCCAGTGGAAACTACCCGTACGGCAAACCCGTGATTAAGGACGGATTCATCTACGATGTCGCCCGCTTTGGAGGCACGAGCGGATTCGGCGTGGTGTACCGTATCAAAACGGACGGCACTCTCTACACCGTCCTCCATAACTTCAATTTCGTGAACGGCGCGCATCCCTTTGCCGGCCTGCTCAGAAAGGGAACTACGCTCTATGGCGTCTGCACCGAAGGCGGGAATAGCGGTGTGGGGACGGTCTTCAAGGTCAAGACCGACGGAACCGGCTTCGCGATCCTTCACAACTTCGCAGTAGGGAGCGGATTCTTCCCCAGCGGACGGCTCATCCATCACACGGTCACGGACTATCTGTACGGAACGACGGTTTACGGCGGAACCAACCTTGCCGGGACGGTGTTCCGTATCAAGAGGACAGGCGCTGGCTTCTCGGTCGTCAAGAACCTGACGGCAGCAAAAGGCGCATATCCCTACGCCGGGCTTGTGCTGCACGGAGGCAAACTGTTCGGGCACACTTACTCGGGCGGAACGAGCGGCTTGGGAACCGTGTTCAAGCTTGCGATCTCCGGAACTGGCTACGCGGCGATCCATCACTTCGCAGGCGGCGCAGGCGACGGCGAGAACGGCAACTTCGGAAGTCTGGTTTCGGATGGCTCGTTCCTATACGGCATGACCTTCTATGGAGGAGCGTCGGGAGATGGCACGGTCTACAAGATCAACGCGAGCGGAACATCATTCTCCACTCTTCATGAGTTCATTTTCACGGACGGATACTTCCCGTACGGCGGCCTTCTTCGGATGGGTTCGACGCTCTACGGAATGTGCTACGCAGGAGGCGCCAAGAACAACGGAGTTCTCTTCAAGATCATGACGAACGGCACCGGCCATACGACACTGCATGACTTCGACTCGGCAGCCTCCGGTTCCTACTATCCCGCTGGCACGCCGGGCACGGACGGCACGTCAATATTCGGATCGACCTACCTAGGAGGCGTAAACGCGGCCGGCACGGTGTTCAAGAACGGTCCGTAGCTTGGGAGTCCATCTGGTCATTGAGATGCAATAGCGCGTGCGGAGATCAAATCCGTACGCGCTGTGCTCAGGCAAGCAGTACTCCTAGTGACTGACAGCAGATTGCGAGGGCAACGGATGTTGCTCGCCCTCGCCCTCCGTTCTATTACACTCTCCGCTTACTTCCCCTCCGCGCGAAGACCCTCCGCGTGAGACCGAAACGCGCTCTCGGGGTACTTCGCCAGGAAGCTTTCGATCATTGCCCCCGCCTCGCTCGGCTTGCCCAGCTTCTTGAGCAGCAGGGATGCGCACCGCAGCATCGCCATCTCTGCCTCGGGCGCGGCTGGGTGAAGGGCCATGAGCGACTTCAGGGCGTTGTATGCCGAAGGCGCATCCCCCTGGTCTTCCAGAGCCGCCGCAACGAGAAGCAAGGTTCCGGCGGATAGACCCGGGTTCTCAATTTCTTCGGCGAGCTCTCGATATCGGGCGGCGGCATCCCGCTTGTTGCCCTGCGCGAGCATCGCCTTGATTGCCTGCTCATAGTGCTGCAGGGCATGTTCTGCGTCGCCAGCGGCTGCCCATGCCCTGCCGAGATCGGCCCTCACCGCCGCGTTTGCAGGGTCTTTGCGAAGCGCCTCGTCGAGCTTGCGCACGGCCGCCAGCGGGGTTCCACGGCCTATCGCCTTGGCCACGTCCGCGGCGCGATATTCCTCGCGGCCCTCTTTCATGATGCGCGTGCTCTGCGCGAGCACCATCCCCACGAAGAAGCCCACAAGGTGCGACCAGTGCGCCACGCCTGAGTCTGCGCTTGAGCCGGCAAGCAGCTCCCTGCCCGTCACCACCATCTCCGTGATGAGCGCGGCAGCCAGCAGGCCGACGGCCGGGACGCTCCAGGGCAGCCCGATGAACCGAATTCGCGACCGATAGAACCGCGCCGCGAAGACTCCCACCATCGCGGCCACAGCTCCCGACGCTCCGAGAATGGGAATGTCGCGCGCAGCTCCCGGAATTGCCCATGCCATTCCAACCTGTGCGAGCCCCGTGAGGACCGCAGCCGCCGAGTAGACCAGCGCGAATCGCCTCCAGCCAATTGCGTCGGCCACGCTCCCGCCAAAAACCCACAGGAAGAGCATATTGGCCGAGAGATGGACCACGCTTTCGTGCAGGATGCTATAGGAAAAAGGCGCATACCACTTGAGCGCGGCTGGCACCAAGCTGAAGTTGGCATAGAGCAGCACCACGCCGTCCGTTCCGCGCAGCGCCATGCTGAGCGCAACCAGGCCAAACACAGCATAGTGGACCAGCACGAGCGAAACGACGATGATGGGCGGCTTTGCGGGCGGGCGGTCGCTCTGGTAGGGGAGAAGCATGGGTGTGCGCCGCTTGCGTGCGGCTAGTCCTCGGGAATCCGGGGCGCTAGGAGGCGGCCTGCTCCATGACATCATCCGGCGCGTCGAAGTTCGAATAGACCCGCTGAACGTCGTCGTTCTCCTCGAGCTTGTCCAGCAGCCTGAATATCTGGGTGATGGTCTTGCCGTCCACAGTGACCATGTTGTTTGGGATCATCGTGATCTCGGCGGACGTGGTCTTGAACTTGGCGGAGGAGACAGCATCCACCACCGTCGGAAGGTCACCTGGGCTGGTGTAGACCTCGAATCCGTCGTCCACCGCCTTCACGTCCTCTGCGCCGGCATCCAGGGCGACCGCGATGAGCTTGTCTTCGTCCTTCGCGTCTGCCGCAACATGGATGAGGCCCTGCGGCGCATTGAACATCCAGGCTACCGAGCCATTCTCTCCCAGGTTGCCGCCGGCCTTGCTGAAGATGTTGCGCACGTCCGCCACGGTGCGGTTGCGATTGTCCGTGGCGCACTGCACGATGACCGCCACTCCGTGTGGCCCGTAGCCCTCGAAGGTGATCTCCTCGTAGTTTGCGCCTTCTATCTCGCCTGTTCCGCGCAATATGGCATTCTTAATCTTGTCTGCCGGCATGCTGTCTGCCTTGGCCTTTTGGATGGCCAGGCGAAGGCGGGGGTTTGCGTCCGGGCTGCCTCCGCCGGACTTCGCGGCGATGCTAATCTCGCGGCCAAGCCGCGTAAAGAGCACACCGCGGACGGCGTCCTGCTTGCCCTTGCGAAGGCGGATATTATGCCATTTCGAGTGTCCAGACACGTTCGCTACATCCTCTCAATTGCTGGAAAGCGGATTATAGCACATGGTCCGGGCAGGGTCAAACTAAAGCGACCGTACTTGACATCTCTTACAGTATACTAGGGAGACCGGAGACCGGAGACCGGAGACGGGAGACGGGAAGGTCAATCAACCACCCGCTACGCTAGAGACACAGAGACACCGAGAAAGGCATAGGCGATGGATTGTAGGGGCGACAGCATCCGCCGGGAAACCTTTCGTCACGGCTGTTCGGTTCCGTGCGGATGCTTCGCCCGATTTCGCAAGGGAGTCGGGAGGCGGGAAGGTTAAGGGCGTTTCTTTACCGCGGAGGCCGCAGAGGAGCGCAGAGGAACGGCAGCGGCAAGGACGCTGACCACCCGCTACGCTAGAGACACAGAGACACCGAGAAAGGCAAAGGCGTTGGATCGTAGGGGCGATAGCATCCGCCCGGAACGTTACCGTCTGGCCGACTACGCTGCATGTGGATGCTTCGCCCGGTTTCGGTAGGGAGTCGGGAGGCGGGAAGGTTAAGGGCGTTCACACGCGAAGGACGAACGGGCATAAGGTCGAGCGTTTAGGATGAGCGGACTTTATGACGTGTCCATGCTACGAATCGCTTGATTCTATGGTCAGAAACATCCGTTCGTCCTTCGACTGCTCGGCGATGCGGCTGTCGAGCGCTCAGGACGAACGGGCTTAAGGTCGGCCGCGCTCTCACACGCACGAAGAACAGGAGTTGCATTTGGCATCAGAAGCGGGTGTTCTCAGCATTCGACCGTCTTTACGCAGGACTGCGGCCCAGTCCCGGTGCATCGGCGCGCTTGAGGCAATAAGCCGCGTGGCCTCGCCGGACGAATTGGATCGGGTAGCCGCGAACCTCGAGGCGGCCGCCGCCGCCGGACAAGGTTCTGCTCGCGGCAGCGCCGAGGGCCGGCTCGCTCAACGCCTCGGAGTGGCTCGGTCACGCTCCGTTGGCGCGCGCGTGGACGCCGAGACCAAGGCAATGGCTCGATATTTCGCGCTGCGAGCGTCGCTGCTCGAAGGCGCGCTCTCCGCGCCGCAGGTGGCTGCGCTTCTTGGCACCAGCAGGCAGACTCCGCACGACAGGCAGAAGGCAGGCACACTGCTCGCCGTGCGAGACAAAGGCGTGCTGAGGTTTCCTGCGTGGCAGTTTGATCCGAACGGACCGCACGGTGTGGTTGAGGGCTTCGCACAGGCGCTTCGCACACTCGATCTGAGTCCGCTCTCGGCCGCAGCTTGGTTCACTCGGAACCAGGCAGCGTTGGGACGGCTGACTCCGATTCAGGCGCTGCGAAACGGACAAGCTGCACAGGTCGTGGCGCTCGCCGCGTCCGTCGGAATCCGATAGTTGGTTCGCATCGCGCTGCCGCCTCCCGTGCGTCCTTCCCGGCCGGTCTTTTTGGAAATCTCGCAGGGCGCCGAACTCGTCCGGCTCTTTCGACCTTCCCGCAATGGTGTGACGGCAACTTCGTTTCGCAGATTTGGTCCGCTCCTTCGGTTCGACCACCACCGCGCACCATCGGCGGAACCGGCACTCGACCCGGACCGCGGCGTGTACTATTGCGCATCGGGCTTGGCGTGCTGCGTGGTGGAGGTGTTTGGCGACATCGGCGTCATCGATCCGAACGGCTGGAGAGTGGCGATGCCGCACACAACGCGGGTGCTGCGCCTCGTGGACCTGCGCGGCCGAGGCGCGATGCGGGCCGGATGCGTGGCAGCGGTCGCCAAGACTCCCGAGCGGGGCATTAGCCAAGCGTGGGCTCGGTGGTTCTATGACCGACCCGAATACGACCAGGCGGACGGCATTGCCTGCCTCGGGGCGCACAACGACGACGAGTCGTTCATGCTCTTCGAGCGCGCGGAGCAGAGCCTATCTTGCGGCCCGCAGGATGAGGCCGAACTATGCCACTCGCTGTTTCGTCCTGCACTACTGGAGATTGCCGAGCAGCACAACTTGGTGTGCTCACTGTGAAGGGCGACCGAGGACCGAAGACCGGCGACGGAGGACCGCGAAAGGCAACGGCATTGCTACCGCGGAGGACGCGGAGGAACGCAGAGGAACGGCTTTTTAACCACGAAAGACGCGAAGCACGCGAACAGGGCAAAGACCTCTGCCATTGACCTTCTCCGTGCCTCTAGTGAAGCGGGTGGTTCAACTCTACCGCGGAGGACGCGGAGTACCGCAGAGGAAGGTCAATGTCATCGAGCATGGATGAACATGATGAGCAGGATTGCGTCAAGGTCCTGTATCTCGTTGTAGACCATCCGTGCCGTTGATCTTCTTCGCGCCTTCGCGTCTTCGCGTGAGAATGCCCTTGACCTTGCCGGTCCTCCGTCCCCGGTCTCCGGTCGCCCTTCCCTGGTTTCCCCAGTGCTTTCGCGGGTCTTTGTGTTATGCAGTGCGGCAAGTGCCTCGAACAACGGATTAACCACTTGGAATGACAATTACGAACACCACAACACAAACCACCGCGCCAAGCTCGCTTAAGCGAAAGGCGCGACTTTGCCGACTTGTTACGAGCTGGGCAGTCGCACTAGGCGCCTGTGGCGTTTGTACGTCAGCCACCGCCGGTCGGCACGCAGACCCGGTCCAGCTCGAATTTCGACGCGCGGCGGGCGTGAAGGTGCGCGTCATTCGGGTGGATCTGCAGGACCCCCGGGTTCGCATCTCGATCCTAACAGCGAAGGGGTTTCCACGCTCGGCGGAGCGGTTTGGCTCGATGGTGGCCCGCAGCGGCGCCGTGGCGGCGGTTACGGGGTCGTATTTCTCGAAGCGGTCCCTGCGGCCCATCGGCGACATCGTGAGTCGCGGGCGAACGCTGATGTGCGGCAACATGGGCACCGCCCTCGCGATTGATGCCGACAATCAAGCCTCGATCATACGGCTGCCCAGGGGACGCAAGGTCGACTGGTACGGCTATCGCACGGTGCTGGGCTGCGGTCCCATGCTCGTACACGAGGGAAAGCTGGATGTGCGCGCGCGTCAGGAGGGCTTTCGGGACCCGCATGTGATGGGCCGAACGAGGCGAATGGGCGTTGGGCTCATCTCGAACAAGAGCCTGCTCCTAGTGCATACGATGAGCGGTGTATCGTTTAGGGAGTTTGGCAAGGTGATGCTCGCGCTCAAATGCACGGACGCCATGAACCTGGACGCGGGCGCGTCGCTGGCGATGTACCACCGAGGGCGCACGCTTGAAACTGCCGGCCGCAAGCTCACGAACGTGCTGGCGGTGTCGATTGTGAGGAGTCATGCGAAGCTGTAGATGGCCGATGAAGACGTCCAGCTGCTTTGCCCCTGCGACTTTAGTCGCAGGTTTGGGAAACAAGCCGCAACTCGACCTCGCGGGAGAGCACGTCGGCAATTCGCGTAAGCATGGACAGCGTGTGGCCCTCGTAATCTGAGTCCTCAAGCCGCGAAATCAGTGACTGCTAAGTGCCCACCCGTCTTACCAGCTCTGCCTGGGTGATTCCAGCGGCAGTTCTTGCCTCGAAGATAGCACTAGCTGCAGCAGACTTCGTTCGCTCGTTCGCGATCAGGACCTCCAAGCCTGGCTCGGGTCCGAGCCTGCGTTTCAATATCTCGGTTGCGTTATCGACTCGTCTGCTCTTAACTCTGATCCTATGCGCCAGTGTAGTTCGCGAGCACTAGCCTCTGCCATCGCTTCGCTTCTTCAGAAGCAAGTCGGCAAACTTCCGCCCAGTGTTCTCAGACATGTTTGCGCCGCCAGGAACGTGCTCGCCGCTGTCTATGCAGCCGATGTAGTCCGCAAGGAAGTCCGCCATGGTCTCCCCGTCCGAGGCTGATGGGCTCGGCATTGTTGGAAGAAAACAGTCCGACAGCTTGTCGAGAGCGAGAAGCTCCAACGTCGTGCCCACTTGTCGAGCCTGCTCGCCTATTGCGTGTTCCAGCTCTGGTGTGAGCGTAATTGTTGTCATGCTATCACTCCCAGCCGAGGTTGGGCATACTACCCACGGCCAACCTTCATTATACGGTATCTTGCAATCTTTGAAGAGGCGAGTACTGCCCACTGCCCACTGCCCACTGCCCCTGCCCACTGGTAATAAGGAAACC
>VFKD01000075.1 GCA_009885735.1 bacterium | reverse complement strand
GAGCCAAATGCACCTGAGCAAAAGCCAGAGGGATTTCGCCTTGTGGCGCGGGCGTCGACAGAAGGTAAGCCGACCGTGTGGGTGCTCGGCAAGGACGCGCGCGGAACTCTGTATGGCGTGGGACAACTCTTGCGCGTCCTGAACTGGTCCAAGGGCAGCGCGACAGTACAGGCTGGGCTCGACATTGCCAGCGCTCCAGCGCAGGCGATCCGAGGGCATCAGCTCGGCTACCGCCACACAGCCAACTCCTATGACGGTTGGAACGAGTTTCAATATGAGCAGTACATCCGCGAACTTGCCCTATTCGGCGTGAACGCCATCGAGAACATTCCGTTTCAAGACGAGCGCAAGAGCCCTCATATGCCTGTTCCCCGAGATGAGATGAATAGCAGGATGAGCGAGATCTGCGAGCGCTATGGGATGGACTACTGGGTGTGGGTCCCTGCCGACTTCGACCTGAAGGACGCAGTCCGACGGGCGGAGATGCTCCGCAAGCACGAAACGCTCTTCAAGGCGTGCGTGCGAATCGATGCCCTCTTCTTCCCTGGAGGCGACCCAGGGAACAACCCTGCCGGCCTCGTTACCAAGTACCTCGAAGATCTCTCGGTGCTGCTTGCCAAGCACCACCCAGATGCGAAGGTCTGGCTCTCGATGCAGGGCTTCGAGAAGCCGGATGTGGGTGAGGTCTACAAGTGGATCGATTCTACTCTTCCAGACTGGTTTGGCGGCATCGTGGCCGGTCCCAGCAGTCCGCCGATACCGGAAACGCGCGATCGGCTAAACAAGAGGTATGGCCTGCGGCACTATCCGGACATCACGCACACGGTGCGCTGCCAGTACCCCGTGCCGTGGTGGGACCAGGCATTCAACCTCACCCTGGGCCGCGAGCCGGTAAACCCAAGGCCCGTATACTACAAGCTCATCCAGGACAAGCTTGGACCCTACACAGACGGGTTCATCACCTATTCCGACGGCATTCATGATGACGTGAACAAGGTAATCTGGACGCGAACCGGCTGGAACCCTGACGAGAATCCGAGGGCGTCACTCGTCGAATACTGCCGCCTCTTCTTCGGTCCAACTGTTGCGGAACAGGCTGCTGACGGCATCCTCGCGCTCGAGAAGAATTGGGAAGGGCCGCTTGCGGCAAACGGCAGCGTGGATGGCACCCTCGCGCTCTGGCAGAGCCTGGAGCGCAAGGCGCCCCAGCTTCGAACGAACTGGCGATGGCAGCTCTGCCTTCTCCGGGCCCACTATGACGCCTACACCCGGCACCGGCTCATCTTCGAGTTGCAGCTAGAGCACGACGCGAACATCGTTCTTACGCGCGCAGTTTCGCTTGGATCAACTGGAGTAATGAAGGACGCCCTTGCTCTGGTGAATCGACCCATGCCCTCTGGGGAGCACCGCGGGTGGCGCGCGCGGATTGGCAAATTGTGCGACGAGCTTTTCACCTCCATCCAGTTCCAGACGAGCGTGCCGAAGTTTCAGGCAAGCGGCGCGGAGCGCGGCGCTGTTCTCGACTTTGTGGACTATCCCCTCAACAATCGCTGGTGGCTGGAGGACGAGTTCAAGCGAATCGCTACGCTGCCAACCGAGGCCGACAGACTTAGGCGGCTGGAGCAGATACGCACGTGGGAGCACCCTGGTCCCGGCAGTTTCTACGACGAAGTCGGAAACATCGCGCGGTCGCCACACGTGGTGCGCGGAGAGGGCGTCAACACAGATTCACTGATGGAGCGAAACCCGAATCCCGGCTTCTGGTGGTGGGACGAGGGAAAGAGCCGCAGGCGCCTATCTTGGCAGACCAGCATGGACTGGCCGCTGGCTGTTGTTTACGACCGCATCGACACCTCGGCTTCCTACCTTGTCCGGATGACGGGCTATGGAGACGTGAAGCTGCGGATCAACGGCCAGATCGTGGCTCCCTCGCTCTACGGCAGGGAGATCGGGGAGTTCAAGGAGTTCCCGGTGCCAGTAGAGTTGGTGAGGTCGGGCAAACTCACCCTGACGTTTGATGCTCTGAACGAGGGGCATCTGAACTGGAGGCAGCAGTCTCGCGTGAGTGAAGTGTGGCTGCTTCGGCGTTAATGTCGCCCACGTCCCTGGTCGAGCTGCTGGACCACATTGATGCAGTCGGAAACGGCGTCTACCGAATAGAAAACCGCCAGGACTGGGTCTATCCTGCGGAGGGATTCTGCGGCGTGGGAGAGGTGGACGGACAACCCGTGAGGTGCCTAACCCCCGAGGTCCAGGTGTTGTGCCATGCAGAGGGATACACGCCCACCGAGAAGGACTTTCGCGACATGGGGCTGCTTTGGGAGCGGTTTGGGGTTGAGCTGCCCGAGCAATTGTGGCGTAGATAGGCGGCAACCTTAATGATGAACGTGGCGTATCGTATCAGGATGGGAATCATCCGCTTCAAGTGCCATATTATCATGCTGAGCGGAGGTTCAGCCGTTTGGAAGCGCGTCATTCCCGCATGCCGTCAGCGGGAACGAAGCATCCGGGCGTATCAGCACTGGTGTAACGAGACCCTTCAACTCCGCCGCGATACGGCTGCGGCTTCGTTCAGGGTGACAAGGTTTGTCGCCGCGATACGGCTGCGGCTTCGTTCAGGGTGAGAGAATGAGGACCACTCTGGGCACAAACTGGTAGGCCGGCACCGAGACACAACGCGCGGGTCTCGTCGCACAGGCGGCCTTCCCTTGAGGGATCATGCGCGAGACGCGCATGCCACGAAGGGCCCTTGGAGCGCGGGCGTCCCGCCCGCCACGGTTGCGGCAGAACGACACGGTCCCGTATTCTGCTTGCGTCGCCCTTCGAGCGTCCTAGCCGACCGCAATCCTCAGGGTCGCGTGCCACCGGTGTCGTGCCCGTAGATCATCAAGCGCGAAGATCGTGTTCCAAGCATTCGATGACCATCAAGACAGCCCGTGACAATTCCTGAACTTGCCACGTGACGAATCGTCCGCAGGACTCGTCTAACTCGTAGTATACAGATATTGCGTCTGCCGACGCACGGCGTAGTGCCGCTTGAGGACTGCAGGTCATGAACAAACCCAGGCGCAAACAGTTCGCTTTCACCCTCATTGAACTGCTCGTGGTCACCGCGATCATTGGCGTGCTCGCGGCCATCCTATTTCCCATCATGGCGTCGGCACGGGCTGCCGCGCGTCGAACCACCTGCATCACCCAGCTTCGACAGATCGGCCTCGGCCTCGCCATGTACCGGCAGGACTGGGAGGTGTTTCCGCCCAGACTGTCCACCCTCGTCCCCACGGAAGTCTCGGACCCACGCATCTTCGTCTGCCCCAGCGACCGGCAGCGAGGCATACACGACGGCAACGAGCGCCTGGAGGGCAAGCTGTTCCTTGCAACCGGCGTGAGCTACGACTACGTGCCGCGCTGGAAGGCCGCAGTGGATCTTGGCTGGTGGACTCCTGGGCCGACCTTCGGCCAGGGGAAATGGGACGATCTCACGCCCATCGCGGACTGCCAGTGGCACTGGGCAGGGACCTTCAACGCGAATTGGAGCGACAACGCCGTCGGCGCGCGCGGGTGGCAGATGGTGCTTACCGCGGGCGGAAGCGTCCGCAAGATTCGCGTCGAGGAGCCCTTGAGCCTGTTCACGCCGGATAGGTATCGGTAGGCTGGGGAAGAGACCAAAGGGACGTTAGGGACTCAAGGGACACACAGCACCGAAGCGCTTGAAGCGGATCAGTTACCCGATTCGTTCTTGTCTCGAATATTCGCCTGGAACGACAACGTTGGAGACGACCGTGGACGAGGTGCTTGCGCATCGCCGCGGCGTGTGCCAAGACTTTGCCCACGTCATGCTGGCCGCGTGTCGAGTGAATGGAGTTCCGAGCCGATATGTGAGCGGTTATGTCTACCCTGGTGACGAAGGACTCCGTGGTGATGCGGCAATGCATGCATGGATCGAGTGTCTCCTGCCGAGCGGGGTCTGGTGCGGCTTCGACCCAACGAACAATGTGCTTGCCTCTGAACATCACGTGAAGGTCCATGTAGGGCGCGACTATGCCGACGTCGTGCCGACCAAGGGTGTCTATCGCGGTCCTGGAAAGCACCGAATGCGAGTATCTGTTTCTATTACGCATTGAGACCCCAGCAGTTCTCCTCGGCCACAGTGTGCTACAATCCGCAGGCGCGGTCACTCCTGTCCATCCGACGGCGTAGCCTCCCATGCCGCTTCCAGGCATGCTACCCGCCCGTCGACGACTGTCCTATTCTCGTGTCGAAGGAGACAACTCGTGCGTCACAGATTGATTCCTGTTGTTCTCTGCCTTTTCGCCACATGCACGCTCCTCGCCTGTCGCCCTACGCCAGCTCACTGTTCCACTCAAGCAGCCTATTGGAACTTCACTCGGGGTGCTCAAGGCTGGACACAGAACAGCGGGATCATGCGTGCCAACTATCTGCCCGAGGGCTTGGTGATGGAGGCAAAGTCACCTGATCCGTACCTGACGAGCCCTCCTATCAACTGCCCTGCCGGTCAGTACATACTCGTGACCATACGCATGCGCTCCAACTCAGACCCGATCGGGCAAGTCTACTTTGGTACCGAGTTCGCTGAGAAGAATAGTCGCACTTTTTCTGTCAAGAACGATGGGAAATGGCACGAATACCGAATCCCACTCCCACCGCTAGAGCCCGGTTCCCGCCTGCGTCTGGACCCGTGCCACGATTCCGGCACAGTCGCGTTGGCATGGATAAAGGTTGAGGCCAATCCCGATCCGCCCGCGGAGGCTTGGGCTAGACCCAGTGAGCTGCGAGGCAAGAAGTTTATCGCAGGCGGCCAGTATGGAACCAACGGAGGAGAAAGCGCCATAACTTCGCGCTTCCTCGCCCAGCATCCAACGTTCCTTGCATCCTTTCCCTTTGACGGCTATGTCGTCCCCGGCCTTGTCGATGGTGAGTGGGCAGAGAAGCTGGGTCTCCCCAGACGTGACTACTTCCTGCACGAACTCCTGTGGAACAGCGTGAAGATACCCTATGAGGCAATCGCTCCTATCGTTAGAGACCTCAGGTCAGTCAAGTGGGGCGCTCTGACGGATAACTTCCTGTACTTCAACATGATCGATGGCGCTCGTGGGCGACATACACCGGACTTCACCAATGACAACGACTGGGCAATCATAGAAAGCAACGCCGCAACCGCCGCTCGCCTATGCCGAGAAGCGAAGCTGCAAGGTTTCTGGCTAGACACTGAGCAGTATGGCAATTACCGATGGCGTACAGAGTCTGGAGTCCCTGAGTTCGACCCTAACAAGCCGACGAACGTGAAGTTTCCATTGGGGAAAGATACCCCTGAAGTGCTTCGTCGACGCGGAGCCCAGTGGATTAGGGCGATCCAGAAAGAGCTGCCAACTGTAAAGATTATCATCACTTTTGCTTGGTCGCCGGAGCACGCCGGATACGGTCCACTCAAGGGCGTTACTCCGTTTCTGGACGGTGTACTCGATGCAATTCAAGCTCCAGGTCAATTGATCCATGGATTTGAGAACACCTTCTACTTTGGTCAAGGTCCCGGCACAACACATGTCCTCAACGACGGCAGGAAGGACGGTTATCCCGGTGGCCGTGACCGGTTTGAGACATCTCGTACAGAGATACGCGATTGGCGTCGGTACAGTGTCAACCCAAAAAAGTACGACTCATTCGTTAAAATAGGCATGGCGGCATGGGTAGAGGATGATCCATGGAACCTCTGGGAAGGCACTCCAAGCGGAACACGAATATCGTTATGGTCTAACCTCGCGCTTGCGCTGGCATATAGCGATGAGTATGTTTGGATCTGGTCGGAACATACAAAGTACGGCCAGGCGTCGAACACCGTTGTCAACCCTTTCTTGTCCTCCCTGAGTAACCAGACCTTCAACACTGGTCAAGAGGCAGTTACGAGTTTCTCGGAGAGCTTCGCATCCGATCCATTGCGCCGAGGTTGGTATTTTGACTTCGACATGCTCGCCATTGGGAGAAAGAGCAACCCCGATCAGGAGCCTTATATAATGAGCGCAGCTGCGGTGCCATATGCCTGGTCCCACGACGCGAGGGCCGTCAGGGTTGATGGAACGTGGCCGCGAGGGTCGCCTACGTACGCCGGCGGCACTCCGCAACAGCGCCGCCGGTACGTCCGCGCTATCAAGGCCACGAGCCGGACGAAGCGCTTCCAGGCGTCGCTGGACTTTCGCATCGAGTCCTTCGGCGCATCCTCGGATAGCCCGATTGTGATGGGGCTCTTCCACAGTGACCAGCCCCTCAAACGACGGTCGCTGACCCTTCAGGTCGGAGGGCCGGATCGCGTACATGTCGTACTCACTGCCAACGGGAAGGCACAATCTATCCCAATGGTTATTCGGGGTGGCATGAAGACTGGCCAGACGTATCGGATCGCGTTTGACTGCGAGGCGTCATCCGGCCTGCTTAGCACCAAGCTGAGCGGACCGTCCGGCACCGCACCGCCAGTCGCACGGGTGCAGACAAGAATTCCTGCAAAACTGATCCCAGGCGCATATGACGAGATAGGGATCTCGCTCAGCGAGGGCACAAAGGATGGGCAGAAAGCTCCCAGTTCGGCGTACCGCTATTTCTTGCAGAGAGCCGAGCTGGTGCAATAGCCAGCACCTGATCATATGTTATTGACCTTAGAGTCGACTCTCAGTCATTTACTACAAGTGGAGAACTTGATGCATCGTTTAGCGACGGCTGTGATAGCTTGGCTGATTCTAGGCTGCTCGACAATGGCAATGGGCGCTCCGTCATGGCCGAGAGAGTATCGATTCTTTGGACGCTGGGATCTGCGTGCACCAAAGCGAGCAATCACAGTCAACAGCGGCACCTACATCCGGGTGCGGTTCTCCGGGCCGGACCTCACCGCATCCTTCGACATCTCCCTGAATCAGCGAAAGTGCGAGTGTACGAAGGATGGGTCGTTTCCGACCATCGCATGGCGCATCGACGAAGAAGATTGGCAGGAGGCCGAGATAGGCGCAACCGTTCATCTTGCGAGCGGACTGGCACAGGGCAAGCACACTGTGATGCTGATGGTCCGCGGCCTCGACGAGCACCAAAGCCGCTGGACCACACCTCTGGTTGCAAGCGTGAATTTCACTGGATTCGGCTTGGCATCCGGCGGGACATTAGAGGCGCCGCTTAAGGAGTGGCTGAAGCCCGCGTTGACAATGGAGTTCCTGGGGGACAGCATCACCGAGGGTGTCGTCGTTCAGGAAGGGCGAGCCGGAGTGGTGAAGGGCATTCCCTTCACATGGCCTTGGCTCGCGGATGCGCGCTCATCGTACGCCGCCCAAACTGCAATGGCGCTTGGCGCGGAGTGGAGGCAGGTGGGTTTTGGCGCCACCGGCCTAAAGCTCGCTGGCAGCGGTGGAGTGCCGGGAGCACTGGACTCGTTCAACTGGTTCCATGCCGCCTGTCCGCGAGACTCGTGGCAGCCGGACGTGGTGGTGGTGAACCAGGGAACCAACGACGGAGGCATGCCGGGCTCTGAGTACCAGCCACTCTACTCGCGGTATCTCGGTCTGATTCGGGCGGCCTACCCGAAGGCGAAGATCGTGGCTCTTCGCCCTTTCAATGGCGCGCAGGAAGCAAGCATCCGAGCGGCTGTGGATGAACGAATGGCGGCCAATGACCTCAAGGTCTACTTCATCGACACGAGCGGCTGGTATAGCGGCCCCTTGCATCCAAACGTCGAGGGGAGCGCCGCGCTCGCAGAGAAGCTCGCTCGCGCCATTAGAACTGCGGTCTTGGACAAGCGAGACCATCCCTAGTTTCTCCTGGGTCAATCAGCGCCCGGTTGCCTGTGTATTGCCTGGAGTACACGCCTCCCTGCCGCTGAGGAAGCATGGTAGAATTGGTGTGAGGAGAATACTACGATGCCAACAGAAGCGCTTGTATTGGAAGGAAGCTGGGAGGAGATTCGCACGCACGAGAGCGAGCTCACGGGCAGAAGAGTGCGACTGGTCGTGCTGGCGCCAGATACTGAGTCGCCCGCCCCGGAGGGCTCAGCCGCGTATCGAGCAGCAACCGGTCCGTCGACTGCTCACTCGATATTGCAGCACGCAGGCACGTGGGCTGGAGACGACCTTCAAGAGCGCCTGGCCGAGGTGTACGCAACGCGAAGTAAGGCAGAGTTCTGAGTATGTACCTGCTCGACACAAACCACTGCAGCCTGCTGATGAATGGTGCGGAGCCGGTCGCCCGTTGACTAGCCGACGTATTCATGAACGTAGAGCAAGACTGGATTCCCGCTAACGACACGCGGGAATGACGGTGTGACAGATTGTTGCGCTCTTACGGGGTACATGACTAGCGAGGCTCTGCCTCAGACCGACGAGTTGTACCGGTGAAGGTATGCGGTCGAAGGGAATCAAGGCTCCGGCCTCGCATACGTAGTTGGACGACGCCAACTACCTTCATGAACCGCCAAGGCGGTGAGTGGCCCGAAGAACTCGGGCCGCGCGACCGGAG
>VFKD01000312.1 GCA_009885735.1 bacterium | reverse complement strand
GCGGCGTGGCGGACAGCATCGAAAAGGCCGCGGGCCTCATCAAAAGCCGAAACGCGGGCCAGATACTCACGGCTCTTGGCAAGGACGTGGCTCAGGGCATGGGCGAAGTGCGCGACGTCGCAGTGGAACAGGGCAAGGAGCTGGCGGATCGTGCCCGAGACTCCGGCGGACTTGCGGCGCTCCTTCAAAGCCTGAGTACAGTGGCGGCGGACCGAAACCTTCCCGCGGCAGCCGAGGCAAGCTGCAAGGAGGCTCTCGCCATCTACGAACGCCTGGGCGACCGCGACGGCGTTGCTCGATCTCTGCACCAGCTTGGAAATATCGCCGTTGCGCAGGGCGACGCCGGCAGGGCCGTTTCCCTTCTCGGCGCTGCGCACCAGCTCTACATCGAGATTGGAAGCTCTGAGTCTATCAAGGTTCGCGCGGACCTCGAAGAGGCTAGATCCGCGCACGGCGAAGCGCACCGGGGCTCCAGCTTTGGAGTAGAACAGGTGATCGCGGACGCCATAGGCCGTGGCAGATAGCGCCGACCTCAATCGCCTGTACAAACTGCCGTTGTTCTCCTTGCTGCTGTGTCTCAAGCGAAGCGGGTGGTTCAAACGCCTTTGCCCTTCTCTGTGTCCTCAGCGTCCTCGGCGGTTCATGCGTCATTGCCGTTGTCGTCCTCCGCTGCACAGGCTACCACACGGTGGAGACGAGTCCCGACGCTGTTATGTTGCCGTCACATGTGAGGAGCGTAGGTGACTCGCCGGAAGCAGCCAGCCAGAGAGCAGTCGCCACAATGAGGCGGTCGTGCATCTCGCTGATGACAGTGAGGGTATGCGACAGATCAAGGATTTCCCGTTCCAGCGGCACGATGACGACACGCTTGTCGGCATCTACCGCTGCCAGCAAGGCGGAAACCGAGGGAATGGTCGGAGCCTTTCCCTTCTCCACCAGCCAGCATACTTCCGCAAGAGCGATGATCGGCAGGTAGAGCGTGCTATTCGGGTCACTCAGAATCGCGCTTGCTTTAGCGCCGAGTCTGGGGCTGTCGACTAGGAACCATACGAGGGCATGGGCGTCTACGACACTAAGGTGCGCCATTCAGTTCGCTGTACTTGTCTTCGCCATGCCACTCTGCGATCTTGAAATCTTCTTCTGTCGGCAGCACGTCGCCAGCGAACTGTCCGAGGCGCATCTGACCGGAAGACGTTTGCTGCCCTGGTTCTTCGAGCACCAAGAGCCGCACGCGCCCTTCGCGTATGCCCGTCGGCGTCTCCAAGAGTTGAATCCTGCCGTGTTTGTAGATGCCTGAGACGATCATTTGCTTCCCCTATCGCGTGCGACCGATTATACCACGGTCGCCGTCCGTACCCCAGCCCCTCCGGTCATGCGAAGTGCTGCAGTTCCGCTCGTCGTCTCTTGATCATAGTGGTATCCAAGTGCGGACTTGCCTGTGATTCTCGTGACTGGTTGTGAACGGAGTGCATGGAGTCTCTGACTCTAGCGCGGCGGGAGGTTCACGCGGCATTGACTGACTCCGCGCAAACCACGGCAACGGCAGGGGACGGAGCCCCAGCCCTACATGGGGATCTCGGTTGACGTGAAGCCGCCACGACCCGTAGGGTGCAGGCCCCGTCCTGCGCCGTGTCGTTCGCCGCAGCCCTTCTCCGCGCCCTCTGCGTCCTCCGCGGTTCAATCGTGTTTGCCGTTGCCCTTCTTCGCGCCTTCGCGTGAGGCTGCCCTTGCCCTATCCAGTCCTCCCCGAGCATCCTGAGCGCGCTTCAGCCTCATCGAAGCGCAGCCGAAGGACGGTCACCTGTCCCCGGTCGCCCATAAGGTATGTTATGCTATTCCTAACGTCTTCCACCAACCCAAACCAATGCCAACCCTTATCCCACTAGCAACCAGCACCAAAGCCCACCTGGTAGAGCTCTTCGTGAGCGTCCAGGGCGAGGGGCCGTGGGTTGGCGAGCGGCAGCTCTTCGTTCGCTTCCTGGGATGCAACCTCGACTGCCTCTATTGCGACGCACCGGAGACCAAGACGAAGCAGCCCACTTGCCGCGTGGAGCGAGAACCGGGAACCTGGGAGTTCGACTACCTGCCGAACCCTTTCAGCCTTGATGCGCTGCAGACACTGGTTCACGGACTGGCCGAGCCCACCGACATTCACTCCATCGCCATCACGGGCGGCGAACCCCTGCTCCACCACAAGTTCCTGGCCGAGTGGATCCCGATGCTTCGCAATGAGGGCTACCGCACCTACCTCGAGACCAGCGGAGAACTGGACGAGCGGATGGCGAAGGTTGCCGAGTGGGTCGACTTCTGCGCGATGGACATCAAGCTGCCCTCCAGCAGCGGCGAGAGGCCGATGTGGGCGGAGCATCGCAGGTTCCTCGCGGTGTGCCGCGAGCATGAGATTCCCACCTTCGCGAAGGCCGTGGTGGGCGCGAACTCGACGTTCGAAGAGATTGAGGAAACCGCTCGGCTCGCGGCAGAGGTGTGGCCCGAGGTGGTCCTGGTGCTGCAGCCGGTTACGCCTTTTGGCGCGGTCACCGAGGCGCCAACCGTAGCGCAGATGCTGGGCTTCCAGGCTGTGGCGCTGCGCCTTCACCGCAATGTTCGCATCATCCCGCAGACACACAAGATGCTCGGGGCACTGTAGGAGGAGTGTTTCACGCGGAGGCGCGGGGAACGCGGAGAACTCCTGGGGAATTCTTGCCCTTCTCCGCGCCTCTGCGTCTCTGCGTCTCTGCGCGAGATTGACCTTGCCCTTGCCCAACCTCGGCTCAGCTTCGCCTTGCGCACGCAGAAGGACTCCTCCGCAAGATGGCGAATCTGAACTGCAGCCACGCCGCCGACACAGGCTCAGACATGTTGTCGATCCGTGAGCGCCGTACCCGTAATTAACTCAAGGAGGAAGTCAGATGAAACGACTAGGTCTGGTTGCCGTGCTTCTCTCGCTCGCGGCACCCGTGTTCGCACAGGTAGATGCCAAGGTAGAGAAGGAGCTTCAGGCTTCCTACAAAAAGGTCAATGCGATGTTGAAGAAGAAGGACATAACGGGTGTGATGAGCATGATGACTCCCGATGCGACGACGAAGGAAATGGGGGAGACGAAGACTCGCGCCCAGTTTGAACAGTCCCTGAAGCAAAACATCGCAGGGCTGGACCTGCAATCTGCATCCATCAAGTTCAAGAAGGTCGTCGTGAAGGGCGGATTGGCGATGACCGACTACACCGAGGCCGTCAAGGCGACGATGGTGGGACCAGATGGAAAGCCGAACAAGATGGAGATTACTTCGGTCTACAAGACCACCTTCAAGAAGGTGGGTGGAGATTGGAAGATGCACAGGAGTGAGACGCTCGGAACTCCCGTCATTAGGTTGAACGGCAAGCCGTTCAATCTTGGCGCACCCGGAGGCTAGCTCAACGATGGGTGCTGGTTTGGGGTTATAGTCGGCTGACTTGTTCCAACCGCACAACGCCACGAACTATTTCAGGAGGAAGTGAAATGAAACGACTAGGTCTCATTGCGGCACTGCTCGCCCTTGCCGCGCCCTCGTTCGCGCAGGTGGACGCAAAGGTTTCAAAGGAACTGCAGGTGGGCTACGCCAAGATGATTGGTAAGTTGAAGTCGAAGGATGTCAAGGGAATGATGACTATGGTCACGAAGGACGCGGTCATCAAAGAGATGGGCCAAACGATGACCCGCGACCAGTTCGAAGCGAATGTCAAGCAGCAGTTGGGGATGATGGAGTTCATCTCGGCCTCAATCAAGTTCCAGAAATTGACGGTCAAGAACGGCGTTGCGACCACCGAACACACCGAAACGGTCAAGTTCAAGATGCCCGGAGGAGCAGACGGAAAGCTGGCTGTGATGGACATGGTGGCGAAGTACAAGGCCACCTTTAAGAACGTAGGCGGAGACTGGAAGCTGCACCGCAGCGAAGGCATCGGGATGCCGGAGATGAAGATGAACGGCAAGGCTGTGAATCCGATGACGATGCAGCCCTTGGACAAATAGCTAGTCGAACGTCGCGAACATGGATGGACAGGATGGACAGGATTGCGCCGTTATCCTGCTCATCCTGCCTATCGATGTGAGATGTCCTTGATGTACCCATCCCATCTGTTGCGCGCTTGACCGCATGGGCTCCCACTGCTACAATTCGACCATGAAGTTTGCTAGGGCGCTCTGCGCCGCAGTTGGGCTTGCAGCGTGCCTGCTCCCCGTTCGCATCGCGGCCCAGGAGCCGGTCACCATCCGCCTTTGGGGCACGGGCGGCTTCCGCATTCCCCGCAAGGACGAGGTCGACCCGTTCAGCCGCGCGAACCGCGCGGTAATCGAGGCGTTTCAGCGCACTCATCCGCACATCCGCATCGTGGTCGCCACCGGGCTAGAGGTTCAGGGTCCGGCCAGCGAGTCCGGCCTCCTCATGGCCATTGCGGGCGGCCTCGCTCCGGACGTGATGTACGTCAATTTCCGCAAGCTCGAGGCCTTCGTTCGCCAGGGCTTCCTCTATCCACTCGACGAGTTCATCGCCGCAACTCCTGGTGCGCTCGACCACGTCCACCCGCAGATCAAGAAAGTCATCACCGTAGAGGGCCACGTCTACAGCTTCCCCTATCAGCAGGCGGTGCAGGCGCTCTACTATCGCAAGGACCTCTTTCGCGACGCAGGGCTCGACCCAAATCGCCCGCCGAAGACCTGGGAAGAGTTCTACCAATACTGTAAACGACTGACCCAGCCGGACAAAGGTCAGTGGGGCTTTGGCTTCGACACGGCGCCGCAGTCCACCGCCTATATTTGGGTGAATTTCTTGTGGCAGGCAGGCGGCGAAGTGGTGAAGCAGCTGCCGGATGGTCAATGGGTTGCTGCGTTCAACACTCCCGAGGGAGCCGTCGCGCTGAACTTTTATCGGAGGCTGGTTGCCGAGGAGTACCTGCTGCCGTCGGGCAAGAAGCAGCGCGGAGTTGCCGTTCGCGCCGCGAATACGAGTCGGGACTACGTGGAGAAGGGCAAGATGGCGATGTGGTTTCAGTATCAAACCGACACCATCGCGAACCGAGCCACGGTCAACATCAGTCCTGCGCTCATCGGAATCGCGCCTATGCCGGCGGGCCCCACCGGCATCCGCGCAAACGAGATCAACGCCTACATGTTCGGCGTGAGCGCGCTGCAGAAGGACCCGAAAATACGGGCGGCTGCCTGGGAGTTCATTCGCTACATGGGCTCAGACGAGGCCGAGAAGGTTCGCACGCGAGCGTATGTCGAGGCTGGTCTCGGCACCTTCATCAACCCGGAGAGCCTCAAGCGGCACGGCTACGACGAGTATATCACGAGCATGTCGCGCCAGTGGGTTGCTTCGCTTGAGGCAAATTTCAAGAGCGGCCGCCCGGAGCCCTATGGCCGCAACTGCGAGATGATCTACACCGAGCTCGACAAGCCGCTCCAAGAGATTGGCCTTAACCCAAAACTGAACCCGACTGACGTTCTGAACCGGTCTGCCGCGAGCATCAACTCGAAGCTGCTCGGCTATGTGCCCGAGCCTGTGATGCAGAGGCGCAGGCAGATCGCCTTCGGCGTGGTTACGGGCGGCCTCATTATCGTGCTGCTTGCTGCGTTCTACCTTATCCGGAAGCTCTCGATGGGCGCAGCCGGAGAGCCAGGCACTCGGCCAGCAGGCATGCGCAGTTTCCGGTACCACGTTGTTCCGTGGCTCTTCATGGCGCCCGCCGTGCTTACAATCTCGCTCTGGGCGTACTTTCCGCTTGCACGCGGGCTCCTAATGGCGTTTCAGGACTACAAGATTGTTCAGCCCGCGCGGTTCATTGGGCTCGACAACTTCATCGACGCAGCCACCTCCGAGACATTCTGGATTGGTATTCGAAACAGCTTTGAGTACGTCGGCCTGTCGCTCGGATTCGGCTTCTTCCTGCCCATCATTCTTGCCCTGCTGCTCAGCGAAGTGCCGCGCTTCAAGATGCTGTTTAGGACGCTCTACTATCTGCCCGCCCTCACATCCGGTCTGGTAATCCTATTTCTATGGAAGCAATTTTATGATCCCACGGAGCACGGACTCTTCAATCAGCTCGCCACCTCGGGCGCGGGCTGCCTGAACTACCTATCAGGCCTGCTTCACCTGCCTTGGAACATTGAAACTCCCATCAAGATCGACTGGCTCGGCGACCCATCCATGGCGATGCTCGCCGTGGTGCTGCCGGGTGTGTGGGCGGGTGCAGGACCGGGCAGCATTATCTACCTCGCCGCGCTCAAAACCATCTCGGACGAGCTCTACGAAGCGGCGGACCTGGATGGAGCGGGCATCTGGGCCAAGATTCGCATGGTGACGCTGCCGAGCCTAAAACCGCTCATCTTAATCAACCTGGTGGGAGCGTTTATAGGCGCATTCAAGGCGATGGAGAATATTTTCGTGCTCACCGGCGGAGGCCCGCTGAACAGGACGCATACCATCGGCATGGAGACCTGGTACAACGCTTTCATGTACTTGAAATTTGGCTATGCCACGGCTGCTGCGTGGATTATGGGAGCGATGCTGGTTGGGTTCACGCTGTACCAGCTTCGCATCCTGCGCGACGTTCGGTTCAGCGCGGGCGGCTAGCGAATTGCCGATAAACGCCAAGGTCGCAGCTGCTCGCCTCTCGATCATCTCGAACTCTTCGCTCACGCTGATCAAGCTAGCAGCGGGCATCGCCACAGGTTCGGTGAGCGTTCTGTCGGAGGCGGTTCACTCCGCTACCGATCTTCTCGCCTCCTGGATTGCGTTCTTCTCGGTGAAGGTGGCGGACCGGCCGGCGGACGAATCTCACCCCTTCGGCCACGGCAAGGCGGAGAACCTTTCGGGCCTCGCCGAGGCGGGACTCATCCTCGTGGCAGCCGCATGGATCGTCTTCGAGGCGGTTCACAACCTGCTGGCGCAGGAAGGTCCCCACAGGCTCGACCTGGGCATCGCCGTGATGTCGGTCTCCGTTGTTGTGAACATACTCGTGGCCGGACACCTAAGTCGCGTTGCTCGCGAAACCGATTCGATGGCTCTGGAGGCGGATGCGCAGCACCTCTGGACAGACGTCCGCACCTCCATCGCCGTGCTGGTGGGTCTCAGCTTGGCGTGGTTCACAGGCTGGAGCGCACTCGACCCTCTGGTTGCAATCGGAGTGGCGTTCCTCGTGGCCTGGGCAGGCTGGAAGCTCGCGCTCCTGGCCTTTCAGCCTCTCATGGACAGCCATCTGCCGGACGAAGAACTTGAGGAGATTAGGCGGATTCTAGCTTCAGACGCGGCGGTCTTGTCGTTCCACAAGCTCCGCACGCGCAAGGCAGGCTCAATGCGGCATGTGGATGCGCACATCCTGCTCGACGATGATCTCTCGCTGCTGGAGGCGCACGACCTCGCAGAGGCGGTAGAGGACAAGATTCGCAATCGATTTCCAGGGGCCGAGATCACCCTTCACGTGGAGCCGTTTCGGGCCGAGACTCAGCACCAGTTCGAGCAGCACGGGGGGCCGGAACCCCTGTAGGCAATCTAGAAGCGTCCAACCGACACCGACATCGGTGGTAGAATGCAAACACAGTGTAGTACCCAGGAGGTGAGAGATATGGCAGACCTTCGCGACCAGCCCGCATATCCTCTAGCAGAAGCAGCGCGTTACCTTAAGGTGCCAATAGCTACGCTCAGAACTTGGGTTCTAGGTCGGCCGTATCGGTCCCCTGAAGGCACGGGCCGCGCTGAGTCACTCATCTCGCCGGCATCTGAACATCCTCCACTGCTGTCATTTTCAAACCTTATAGAGGCCCATGTGCTGCAGTCGCTTCGAACAGACCACGACGTCTCGCTGAAGTCGGTTCGGAGTGCGCTTACGCACGCAGAAAGCACGTTAGGAATTCAGCGTCTCCTGCTAAGCAAGCAGCTCCTCACGGACGCCGGAAGGGTGTTCCTGGACTGCTATAGCAAACTCATTGAACTCTCCGCCTCGCGCCAACTTGCGATGCGGCAGCTCTTTGAGGACAGGTTAAGGCGCGTGGAATGGGACGAATCACTATTCCCCGTACGGCTATACCCTGCGTTGCCGATCGAGCCTGCATCCGGGGCCAAACCAATCGCAATCGACCCACGCATAGCGTTCGGTCGACCCGTGATGGTTCGTGCAGGCATCTCAACCGCTGCAATTGCCGCGCGCATAGATGCAGGCGAGTCGCCTGGAGAGCTTGCGGCTGACTACGGACTGACGGAGGCCGAAGTACGCCAGGCGGTGGTCTTTGAGCGAGCAGCCTGAACCAATTGTCTTCTTCACCGACCGCGACCTCGGTAAGCAGTTTCCGAATGTCCTCGAACAAGCGGGGCTGGTCGTTGAGCGACTCGACGACCTGTTTCCACCGGATACTCCGGATGATGTATGGCTCGAGTACGTCGCTACACACCGTCGCGTTGCGATAAGCCACGATGCGCGAATTCGGTGGAAGCCAAATGAACTGGAAGCGGTCATCGAGCATCGGGTCGCTCTACTCATCGTGGTTGGAAGGGCTCCACACCGCGAACTGGCTCTGAACTTCGTCAACATGCTGCCGAAGGTGATGCGGTTCCCGGCACGGCACAATCCTCCGTTCATCGCAAAGGTCCATCGGCCATCGCCCTCCGACCTCGCGAAGAACCCGAACGCATTGGGATTTATCAAGCTGTGGTATCCGCAAGAATAGCGGAGACCTTGACGTAATTCGCTAATGTGAGCGCTCGCGTGGGACCGCCTATCCGCTAACTAACTCTCGCGGATCCACCCTCTCGATCTCCTTAATGCGATCAAACTCCTTGTCCACCGAGCAGATGCGCTTGATTCCGTGGCTCAGCATCACCCCGGCATGTACAGCGTCGCGAGGCTTGAGCCCAGGATAGGCGCGGATGAGGCCGATGGCCGCCAGAACATCTTACTCTGTAGCCGGCAGCGCTTCGGGCACGGCTGTGCGGAAGTTCTCGGCCATCTGGAAGCCTACTGCGTCGAGCTTGATAAGGCCTGTCGACCACAAGCTGCTTAGGCGAGTCTTGAGGCTCGCCGCCTGCGTCGGCTGCCGGCTGTCGCATCCCGAGATCGTGACCGCTCAACACCTGAAGGGAGTGGTATCATAGGGTCGTGTGATCGCACAGCGCACAGGTTGGTGGCCGTGCAGGAGGTGTGTTTTGGACAGAGAAGAGATGCGGCGTATCGTCCGCGAGCAGAGGGCGGGATATGCGTGGTTACGGGAGATGGAGATCGAAGAGATGAGGAATGCAACTCCAGGCGACCGACTTCGAGCATTTAAGCAGATCAACGGCCTGATGTCTCTGATCAACCACCCAGAGTCTCGTGAGGACGATGACACGATTACGGCCGCCTGGTGTAGGCTCCGAGCGAGGTACGATGCGGAGAATCGATGACTCGCACCTCCAGGCTGTGGCGGGCCTTGCTAACGCGCTAAATGAGCTGAATCTCGACGCAGTGTTAATCGGTGGTGTTGCCGTCTCGCTTGGCTCCCATCCACGCTCCACGCAGGACGTCGATGCGCTAGTCATGTTTGATACGGCAATGATCAGTGACCTCTTGGGCACCCTGCAGCGACATGGCTTTGTACCACTCTTCCGGGACGCAGCGGCGGTCGCGGTCGCGACTCGGGTAGCGCCATTGCGACACACTTCGAGCGGAATCAGGGTGGATATCGCGCTTGGATGCATGCCGTTTGAGCAAGAGGTTGTCGACCGAAGATCGGCATCTATTGAGGTGGAAGTCGACCTCCCGCTTGCTACCCCAGAAGACCTGATTATTTTGAAATCGATAGCTAGCCGGCCCAAGGACCTCGAGGACATCCGCAACATTGCTCTGGCACATCCCGAGTTGGACCGCGAACGAGTAAAGCGCTGGGTCACGGCATACGGAGAGCTTCAGGACGAATCCGACCTCTGGGAGCGGACCGAGAAACTGCTGGACGGGCAGTAGGTCGGGGCGCATCGTAACCAGCGCGCCGCGCACGAATTCGAGGGACAGTCTGGAACAATCTCGCTTGCGGGCAGGGTATCGTATCCTTGTAACGCGCGAAGCCGCAACCTGACGCGCAAACGCGAGGTGAGACAATGAGCACAACCGAGACCGCCATCTTCGCGGCGGGATGCTTTTGGGGAGTTGAAGCGGACTTTCGAGCCGTGCCGGGTGTGCTGAACACAGCGGTGGGCTACAGCGGCGGACAGTCAGTAGACCCAACCTATCGCGACGTCTGCTCCGGGCAGACGGGCCACGCCGAGGTTGTGCGCGTTGAGTTCGACTCGGCTGTCGTGAGCTATGGCGAGCTTGTTCGCGAGTTCTGGGCCGCGCACGACCCAACCCAATACATGCGTCAGGGGCCCGACGTGGGCTCGCAATATCGCTCCGCGATCTTCTATACCACCGAGGAACAGCATAGCGCTGCCGAGCAATCCAAGCGCGAGATGGAGGCTTCCGGAACAATCGCCAAGCCGATTGTGACCGAGATATCGCCCGCGGGCCCATTCTACATGGCCGAGGACTACCATCAGCAATACGCCGAGAAGCGCGGCCACGTCTCCTGCCGCACTAGATGAACCTCGCCTATAACCCGAGCGTCCACCTGCTCCTTCAGCTCGTCGTCATCCTCTCGGCTTGCCTCCTGGTTGGACGCCTCTTCCGCAGGTTCGGTCAGCCGCAGGCGGTGGGCGAGATGGTCGCCGGAGTGCTGCTTGGCCCCTCGCTGTTCGGAGCCATTGCTCCGTCGCTCCAACAGCACATTTTCCCAGGAGCGGATGCAGCCGGAGGCGCCGCAGCCTCCATGCCGATACTAAGCACGCTAAGCCACCTGGGTCTTGCGCTCTATATGTTCCAGGTGGGCCTGCAGTTCAACGCCGGAACGCTTACAAGCCACAAGCGCCTGCTCGCAGCCGTTGCAACGGCGGGGATTGTCGTGCCTGTGATACTTGGCGGAGCTGTTGGGCTTGCGCTGTTCAACCTTGGAGGGTACTTCGGTTCGCGTGTAGATGCATGGCAGGCAAGCGTCTTTCTGGCTGCGTCAATGTCCATTTCGGCGTTTCCAATGCTGGCGAGGATACTCTCCGAGACCGGAACGCTTCAATCGCGGCTTGGCACTGTCGTACTTGGCGCTGCGGCCACCAGCGATGCGATTGCCTGGTGCCTGCTGGCATTCGTCGCGACGCCCGGAAGCGGATCGG
>VFKD01000060.1 GCA_009885735.1 bacterium | reverse complement strand
CGGCCGCGTTCACGCCGAATCGCGTATCCCAGGGATACTGCCACATCGGCTTGCCGTCGGCAGGGTTCAGCCCAACGATGCCCCAACCCACGAAGAACGCAACTCCTCCCTTTCCTCCCGCGGTGAACGGAACGGGAGACGCGTAGCCTGCCATCTCGTCGCCGGAGGCCCAAACGAGTTTGCCGGTCGTCTTGTTGAGCGCGGTGCCCGCAGTCCCCACGTTGTAGAGCGCTAGGCTGCCATCAATAAGCGGCGAACCGGCGTAGCTCCACTGGGGCGTCGCCGTCTTGCCGCCTCGGGTGAGGTCATATCGCCATACGAGCTTGCCGCTTGCTGCATTCAGGCAAAGCGCGAGACCCTCGCGGCTCATGGTATAGACCAGTCCGCCGTCCACGGCAGGAGTAGCCCTCGGGCCGCCATAGTCGCCGGCTCCGCACGGATACGAGTATCGCCATATCTGGCGCCCGGTGGCCGCGTCGAGGCACCACACGGTGTCTTTGCCGCCGTCATTGCCCACGGTGTAGACTCGGCCTGCGGTCACCGCGACCGACGAGAATCCCGGGCCAACTTGTGCCGACCAGACTCGGCGCGGGCCGCCTGCGGGCCAGCGCGTGGACCAGCCGGACTCAGCCGTAATGCCATTGCGGGCAGGTCCGCGCCATTGCGGCCAGTCCTCAGCAGAAGCAGCAGATGCAAAAACAACCAGCAGCGATACCGCGACAGAAGACCGATGCAACAGATTACTTATCAAAGTTTAACTCAATCCTCCGTGGACCAGGTCACTATTCGTTTAATACGTCCCATACGTCCCATAGGTCCCATACGTCCTATTTCACCTTAATGTCGTAGCAGAGCAGCGAGTCCATATCGCGCAAGTAGAGCCTGCCGTTCGCCACTACCGGGTGCGGCCATGCGCGCGCTCTGCTCCGATCCGGCTGCTCGAACCGACCCTTCTCCACGTAAGCGGTCGGCGTGGCCTCGATGAGCGCTACCGCACCGATCTCGCTGCGGAGGATTAGGTGGCCGTCAGCATAGACGACCGAGCCCTTATCCACACTCTTGTTCGCCCACATCACCTTGCCAGTCATGAATTCGATGCATGTGTACGCCCTGGCTCGGTCGTCGAAGCCGTACAGGTAGTCGCCCACGAGGACGACGCCCCCATGGTGGTTGATCATATCCTTTGTGAAGTAAACCTCTTTCGCATCAATGCCCCCTCCGGGAAGTGAGGCAAGTTTGACCAAGCCTCCGCCCGTGCCGTATCCAGATGCTGCAAATAGGTGTCCGTTTCGAAAGATTGGTGTGGGGCAGTTTGCAGTCGGGTTTGCCGGTGCTGAATAGCGCCAAAGCAGCTTGCCGTCGGCAGCGCTCACGCCCACAACTCCGCCTGACAGAAACTCGACGATTTGTCGTTGCCCGCCCACGGTGATTGAGATAGCCGAGGAGTAGTGTGCGCCATCACCTTCGGGAAGTGCGGACTTCCAAGCGGTTGCTCCAGTCACTTTGTTGAAGGCCACAATGGTAGCTGCCGATCCACCCGGCGCCACGACGACGTTCGCGCCGTCTACCAGTGGCGATTCACTGTAACCCCAGCGCGGAACTGATCCCCCGAACTCCGTCACCAGATTGTGTTTCCAAAGCAGCTTGCCGGACGTGTCTAGGCATGCAAGTTCTCCTGCAACTCCCAGGACATACATCCGATTGCCGTCTACCGTGGGTGTGCAGCGCGAGCCGTATCCGCCCTGCCTGCCCTGCAAAGTGGTTCCGCCCGCAATCTTGGTGCTCCATATCTCTGCACCGGTTGCCACGGCGCGCGCCCACACCACTTCGTCCTCGCCACGTAGGCCCATGCCGTAGATCTTCCCATTGGCTACCGACGGAGTGGCGTGCGCATCTCCACATCCCTCGGCTCGCCACAGCAGCTTCGGGCCCTCTGCGGGCCACTGCTTCAGGAGGCCCGTCTCGGTGGACACGCCCGTTCTGTCCGGACCGCGCCACTGCGGCCAGTCGATGCCGTACGCAGAAGCCGCCGCGACCAACACACCAACGGAACAGACCGCTGAGAGCATGCGGCTTATCCGAAATCTCATACTTACGTGACCTCACAGGGAGATGGATCGGCTGCACTTATTTCGGTGCAGCCGATCGGGTTGACTGAAACGCGGCGGGCTGCGCTCTACTCGTTTGGTATTCCGAGGCACTCCACCATGTTCGCGTAGAAGCCGGCATTGGCGCCGAGCTTGTAGACCTTTATCGGGCGGCCCGGACCAAACACGGTGAATTGCGGTACGGTCGTGCCCGTGTTGAGTCCCTTCATCGACTTCGAGTGGCCGTCTGCAAAGTTCGCGTTCAGGTTGTCGCCGTGGCGAGCCTGCACGAGCTGAACCTGTGCGCCGGGAAATGCGCCGAAGGTCACGTTGCCGTCGTAGTGCATCACCGTGTCGGACGAGCGGCCCATTGCCGCCAGCGCGGTGGGCGAGGCGCCTGGAAAGAAACCGTTGACGAATACGGCGCCGTTCACCGCATAGCTGGTGAAGGGAGGAGTATCCTGGCAGGGCGCGCCGGTGAGTTCAACAAGCTTCATTGCCTGCGGTTCAGAGGGGCACTGAGTAATCTGGCCGTTCTTCACGTATGGATTCACAGCCCAGTAGAATGTGGCCACGCAGTCGCCGGCCATATAGGCGGACATCGGCATGGTCTCATCGTAGTCCTGGGTGTACATCAAGGTGGCGAGGGCATACTGCTTGGTGTTGCTCAGGCAGCTTGTCTGCCGCGCAGCTTCCCTTGCACGCGCAAACACGGGGAAGAGTATGGCTGCAAGAATAGCAATTATGGCGATAACTACGAGAAGCTCAATCAGGGTGAATCCCCAGCTTTTCCGGACGTTTTGCATTCGATCTTCCTTTGCTTTGCCCCAGCAGGTGGCTGCTGCGAGCAGGGTACTTCACAGGGTATTCTACGAGCAACACAATCATTCTACACGATGAAGGGCACACTCTGTCTCTACACGAACTTGGACGGGCTCTCAAGGTTTCGGGTGACATCCGCCGCCGCCGGTTCCAAGTAGTCTTCTGTTACAGTTCGAATTCCCTGTACACAAAGGAGATCGCCTCAGTGATTCGACGCTCAGCAGCCGCACTGGTTGCAGTTTTCACATCCGTTTCCGTGTCCTCGCCGAGCGATGCTAAGCCTGGCGCCGACTGGCCGTCCTTTCGAGGTACACACGCATCCGGCACGGCCAGTGGAACTTCCGTGCCCAGCGTGTGGGATGTAGAGAAGGGGCAGGGGGTAGCCTGGAAGACGCCGATTCCGGGCCTTGCTCACTCGAGCCCCGTGGTGTGGGGCGATCGCGTTTTCATCACGACCTCCATCAGCGGCAAGGCGAATGCCGAGCTCAAGGTAGGCCTCTACGGCAACATCGATCCCGTGGTGGACCCAACGGTTCACGCCTATCAGGTCGTGTGTGTTAGCAAGGCCTCTGGAAAGATTCTCTGGACCGAGACGGCGTACAAGGGCGTCCCAAAGGTGATGCGGCATACGAAAGCAACTCATGCCAACTCCACGATGGCGACAGACGGCAAGGTCGCCGTCGCGTTCTTCGGAAGCGAGGGGCTCTACTGCTACAGCGTGGGAGGCAAGCTGCTCTGGAAGAGGGACCTCGGCACTCTGGACTCCGGCTACTACGTGGTCCCGACGGCGCAGTGGGGATTCGCCTCGTCTCCGATTATCGCGGATGGCAAAGTGATCGTGCAGTGCGACATCCAGAAGGGCTCGTTCCTGGCAGCTCTCGATCTCAAGTCCGGTAAGGATGTCTGGCGAACTCCCCGTGAGGAAGTGCCAACGTGGAGTACGCCAAATGTCTACACAGTGAATGGGCGCAAGCTGGTGGTGGTCAATGGGTACAAGCACATCGGCGGATATGATCTCGCCACAGGGAAGTCGGTCTGGCGGCTCGTCGGCGGCGGCGACATTCCCGTTCCCACTCCCATCATTGCGCATGGACTTGTCTTCATCACCAACGCGCATGGTCGCTCTGCGCCGATATACGCAGTAAAGCTAGGCGCGTCTGGAGAGATCAAGCTAGCAAGTGAGACCGAGACACATCCCGACGTGGCTTGGGCCAAGTTTCGCGAGGGAGGCTACATGCAAACTCCTCTCATAGTGGGCGACTATCTCTACGTCTGCCGCGATAACGGCGTGCTGTCGTGCTACGAAGCAAAGACAGGCAAACGCATCTACAATGAGCGGCTGGGCACGGGGAGGACAGGATTCACCGCGTCCGGCGTCTCGGCAGGCGGCAAGCTGTACTTCACCAGCGAAGAGGGTGACATCCACGTAGTGGAGGCTGGACCGACTTTCAAGCTGCTGGGTGTGAATCCGATGGACGAGGTCTGCATGGCCACTCCAGCTATCTCGGAAGGCAAAATCATCTTTCGCACAAAGGGCCATCTGGTCTGCATTGGCCCGTCCAAGACAGCGTCTCGCTGACTCGCGGCCGCTGTCTCGTCAACACACCGACTCCCCAAATCACTTTCTGGAGAAGACCCTTGATCTTGCGCTGCTGCCGGTCGTCCTACTCTGCAGGCCTTGTTGGCTTGTTGACACTCGTTGCGTTGCCCGGTTCGGCTGAGCTGCAAGGCAAGGACTGGCCCCAGTGGCGCGGGGCGAACCGCGACGGGGTTTGGCGAGAGACAGGACTGGTGTCGAAGTTCGAAGGATCGGAGCTGAAACGCAAGTGGGCTGTACCCATCTCAAACGGCTATAGCGGGCCAACGGTGGCAAAGGGCAAGGTCTACGTAACAGACCGCGTGAAGGAGCCCAGGGAGGTCGAGCGGATACTCTGCTTCGATGCAGAGACCGGCAAGCCCATCTGGACTGTCACCTACGACTGTGTGTATAAGGGCGTCAGCTATCCAAACGGTCCTCGCGCTTCTGTGACCGTGCAAGACGGTCTCGCGTATTCTCTCGGGTCGATGGGCCATCTCTACTGCTTGAACGCAGCAACCGGCAAGATAGCCTGGATGAAGGACCTTAACGCAAGCTACAAGATTCGCCTGCCGGACTGGGGGATTGCTGCTGCGCCCATTGTGGAGGGCGGCTTGGTCATCACCATGATTGGCGGCGAGGGTAATGCGTGCCTAGTCGCCTTCGACCGCAAGACCGGCGTCGAACGATGGAAGGCGCTGCCCGACAGGGCAACCTACTCCGCGCCAATCGTTATAGACCAGGCGGGCAGGCGCGTGCTGGTCTGCTGGACCGCGGACCGAGTGGTTGGTCTGAACCCCGCCACGGGCGCTCTCTATTGGGAGCAGGCGCACCCTTCCCAGCAACTGGTGGACGGCATCACCACTCCAGCGGTCTTCGGAGATAAGCTCTTTGTCGCGTCCGTCTACGAGGGATCATTCATGATGCGGCTTGGCAAAGAGACCCCCACCGCCGCCAAGCTCTGGAAGCGCCAGAGCGCGGGCGGCAACAGCACGGAGGCCCTGATGTCGATGCTCGCCACGCCGATATTGACCAAGGACCATGTCTACGGTCTCGACTACTATGGGGAGCTGCGCTGCCTGGATGCCAACACGGGCGACCGCCTCTGGGAAGACACGACGGTGGTTCCGCGCGCAATGTGGGCCTCGGCGCACCTCATCCAGAACGGCGAGAACACGTGGATATTCAACGAGCGCGGGCAACTTATCATCGCCAAGCTGAGCCCCAAGGGATATACGGAGATTAGCCGCTCGCTGCTGATTAAGCCGACCCGCGGCCAGCTCAACCAGCGCGGCGGAGTGGCCTGGTCGCACCCTGCGTTTGCCTACAAGCACGTCTTCGCCCGCAACGACGAGGAGCTGGTCTGCGTGAGCTTGGCGGGGGAGTAGCGGGAATGGGCTCTAGGCCCAGTTCTCGCAGAGCAGCTCGGCTTGCTCCAGCACGGTCTCGGTCGCCTTCGCCTGTTTGTCCGGCGGGTAGCCGTATTTCCGCAATATGCGCTTGATGATGACCCGCAGGTTGGCGCGCACGTTCTCTCGCAGGCTCCAGTCGATGGTCACGTTCTTCTTGACCGCAGCCACCAACTCTTGGGCGATGATGCGCAGGTTGTCATCGCCCAGCACTTGTACTGCGCTGTCGTTCACCTCCAGGGCATCATAGAAGGCGACCTCATCGGAACTAAGTCCCAACTCTTCGCCTCGACGGTCGGCCTCCTTCATGTCTTTCGCAAGCTGGATCAGAGCTTCGATGATCTGCGCCATCTCAATCGCCCGGTTCTGATACTTCCGCACGGCCTGCTCCAGCAGGTCCGAGAAGAACCGCGCCTGCACCGCATTCGTTTTGCTCCTAGTCTTGATTTCGCCTTCCAGCAGCTTCCGGAGCATCTCCACCGCAAGGTTCTTCTGCGGCATCTTGCGAACATCAGCTAGGAACTCGTCCGAGAGGATCGAGATGTCCGGCTTCTTGAGCCCCGCCGCCGCGAAGACGTCGATCACCTCGTCCGAGGCGATCGCTCCCGAGACAATCTGGCGGATCGCGTGCTCCATCTCGCCCTGAGTCTTCTTGCCCTCGCCGATATTCTTGGTAAGAACGGCCTTCACCGCCTGGAAGAAGCCCACGTCGTCCCGAATGGCCATCGCCGCCTCGTGCGGCACCGCGAGTGCAAATGCCCTCGAGAGGTTCGCCACGGCATCCGAGTAGCGTTTCTTGCCATCGGGTAAGCCCAGGATGTGGTTCTGCGCTCCTGGAAGGATCGAGAGTCGTTCTTGCGCCGTTCCCGTCCAGTTCGACCAATCGAATCCGTGGAACATGTCGCAGCAGACTTCGTAGTGCTCTTGCATGAGTTCAACTGCCTTATCCAGGTCAATCGTTGCGGAGCCCGTACCGCCGTTTTCCGTGTAGGCTGCAACGGCCCTGCGAAGCTGGTCCGCCAAACCCAGGTAGTCCACCACCAACCCGCCCGGCTTATCCCGAAAGACGCGGTTCACGCGGGCGATGGCCTGCATGAGGCCGTGCCCTTTCATCGGCTTGTCGACATACATCGTGTGCATGCACGGAGCGTCGAATCCGGTTAGCCACATGTCCCGAACGATGACGAGCTTCATGGGGTCGACTGGGTTCTTGAAGCGATTCGCCAGTCCCTCCCGCCTGGGCTTGTTCCGAATGTGGTCCTGCCACTCCTCCGGGTCGTCCGCGGAGCCGGTCATCACCACTTTGATGCCGCCTTTGCCGTCATCCACATCGTGCCACTCGGGACGGAGCTCGACAATAGCGTTGTATAGCTCTACGCAGATTCGGCGGCTCATACAAACGATCATCGCCTTGCCTTCCATCGCGGCGAGGCGACCGTCGAAGTGCTGTACCAGGTCGGCGGCAATCAGCTTCACACGTTCCTCGGCCCCAACCAGCGCCTCCAGCGCGGCCCACTTTGTCTTGAGGCGCTCCTTCAGGTCGACCTCCTCGCCCTCGGTCGCCTCCTCGAAGTCGGCGTCGAGATGCGGCCTGGCCTCCTCGCTGATCTGGATCTTCGCAAGGCGGCTTTCGTAGTAGATGGGGACCGTCGCCCCGTCCTTCACCGCTCGCTCGATGTCGTAGGTGCTGATGTGGTCGCCGAAAACCTGGCGCGTGTTGGCGTCCGCCCGCTCGATGGGAGTGCCGGTGAAGCCGATGAACGATGCGTTCGGCAGCGCATCGCGCATGTGTCGGGCGTATCCGTCGATGAAGTCGTACTGGCTGCGGTGGGCTTCGTCCGCAATCACGACAACATTGCGGCGGTCTGTCAGCTTCTCGTGCTCGCGGCTGCCCTTCTCGGGGAAGAACTTGTGGATGGTGGTAAAGACCACGCCGCCTGAATCCACCCTCAGAATCTCGCGCAGATGCGTGCGGTCACGCGCCTGCACTGGGGTCTGACGAAGCAGGTCCTGGCAGCCCACGAACGTTCCGTAGAGCTGGTCGTCCAGGTCGTTGCGGTCGGTCAGCACCACGAGAGTCGGATTCGCCATGGCCGGATGGAGGATTATTCGCCCGGCGTAGAATGCCATCGTCAGGCTCTTGCCGGAGCCCTGCGTGTGCCAGACAACGCCGACTCGCTTGTCGCCCGCCCTGCCAAAGTCCTGCGGCTGGGCCATGTAGCCCGCGCGGCTCTCACGCACCAAGAAGTCGTCAGGCTCCGGCGCGCTCGCGCGAACGGTCTCGTCCACCGCTACGGAGACGGCGTGGTACTGATGGTAGCCGGCCATCTTCTTGGCCAGGCCGCCGGTGTCGTTCTCTTCGAAGACGACGAAGTGCTTCAGCAAGTCCAGGAACCTGCGCCGCTGGAAGGCGCCCTGCAGCACGACCTGAAGCTGAGTATAGCGGTCGTCCACCACCTCATCGCCTTCAATGGTTCGCCACGGCATGAAGCGCTCTTTGTCCGCGGTCAGCGTGCCGATGCGGGCGTTCATGCCGTCCGAGATAACCAGCGCCTCGTTGAACTGAAATAGGGTGGGGAGCTGCTTGCGGTAGGTCTGGAGTTGAGCGAACGCCCTCCAGATGTCGGCCTTCTCGTCGGCTGTGTTCTTCAGCTCGATGATGCCCAGCGGGAGGCCGTTGACGAACAGCACGATATCCGGCCGCCGCTCAATGCCACTCTCGGAGACAGTGAACTGGTTGACCGCCAGAAAGTCGTTTGCGTCGGGATCGTCGAAGTCGATGATCTTCGCCTGCACGCCCCGAATATCGCCGTCAGAATGGCGGTACTCGACCGTGACACCGTTCACCAGCATCCGGTGGAAGGCCCGGTTGCGCATCTCCAGTGTGGAGCCCTCGGGGTTGGTGATCCTTCGGAACGCATCAGCGATTGCTTCTTCGGGGAGCTGCGAGTTCAGGTCCTGGATGGCCGCACGAAGGCGAGCCGCCAGGAGGACCTCGCGGTAGTCCGCACGCTCGGCGTTAGGCTCGCCGGGCGCGATGTCCGGGCCGTAGGCGCAGCCCCAGCCCAGTCCAGCGAGCCAGGCTAGGGCAGCATCTTCGACGTGGGACTCGGTGAATCTGCTCATTGACCACCACGCCGACTCTGCCGCCTGGTGTAGAGGCGCTCAGTAAATCCACCCTCCGATTCAAACGACTCAGACTGTGCAGCAAGCTGCCGGTCCAGCAGAGCAGTGGCTACAGCCAGAAGCGCCAGAGCCGCATTGGCCATGATCTCGGGGTAGGTTGGGGCGGACGGAGTGCACTCTGTGGACGGAGTGGACGACATGGACGATGTAGGCGGCGCCTCTTCGCCCTGTCCACTTTGTCCATCAAGTCCACCAAGTCCACTGACTCCGCCCCTATGCACCTCTCTCGCCCAATCTCCCACTTCGGCCTCCGTCTTTGGTCGCCGAGCAATGAGTGCAGCGCGCCTTGGGTCGTTTCGTTCCCACTGCGGGAGCCTGCGCTGCCGCAGGCAGTCTTCGTAGTCGAGTTTGAGCTCCTCAAGACTCGCCCTGGCAACGCTGGTCAGCTTCATCTCCATCTTCTTTGAAGTTCCGCTTACTTGGCTGCCCTCGGCGATGTTCTGGACGCCGGAGCGGGCTGCCTGAACCATCTGGTCGTGCGTACGGCTGCGTCGGTCGATGTAGTGATTGCAGAATCGAACCGTTAGGTCATAGGCAAGCTGGGCAACCTGAAAGCTCTTGAGCCTTCGGTATCCGCCGTGCTTCGGTATGAGCGGCTCGTCCGGTGTCATCTCAAAATGCCTCCACGTCCACCTGGTTCATGCAGTCCACCCGGTCCACCCAATCCAAAGCGTCCACCTGGTCCACGACGTCCACCCTGTCCACGACGTCCACCACAACGACCTTGTGTACCAGATGCGAGTACACCGCAATCGTATTGATAGTACTGCGATCTAGTTCTGCTTAGGGTGGCGTAGTCCTCTCCGCAGTGCTGATCTTGCTGCGGCCCGACAGCAGCAGCCGCACCTACCCCGCCGCTCCAACCGGAAACGCACACAGCGGACGGCTGCTCGATGGCTCGTTGATAAGGTCGGCGATGGTCGAGTCGCGAAACGACTTCTCCACGAGTGCAATCGCATCGTCGAGTCGGCGGTGCAGCGGGCAGAGGTGGGTGCCGTGCGTCGCGATCCCAAGCGGGCACGTCGTGATTCGCAGAACTGGATCCACCGCCTGCACCACCTCGTAGACTGTGATCGCCTCCGCGCCCTTCAGCAGCGAAAACCCCCCGTGCAGGCCGCGCTGCGAGTGGATGAGCCCCGCGCGAGCCAGCCCCTGAAGCACCTTCGACAAGTAGGGCAGGGGCACTTTCGTGCCTGTGGCAATCTGCTGTGCGGTCTGAGCGGCCCCGGCACTGTTCGCCAGATGAACGATGGCGCGCAGAGCATACTCGGCGGTCTGTGAGATCATGGCAATCCTCCCGATCCTCTCCGAATTCAAGATAAGTATATCTTGACATCCAGGTTTACACAAGGCATAATGATAGTGTAACTGGATATATCTATCTGCTTATCCAGTATTGCACAAGGAGAACCACGATGAACAGTGTGCTTCAGACCGCGACAGTCGGAAGGCTGGTAGCAGAGAGACCGAGACGGGCGCGAGTGTTCGAGAAGTGGGGGCTGGACTACTGTTGCGGGGGCAAGAAGCCTCTCGACGCCGCGTGCGCAGAGAAGGCGCTTGACCTGGAGATGGTCCTTCGCGACCTCACTCTGGAGGACGCCACAGAACCTGCCGAAGCAGCGACCGACTGGACGAATGCCCGTCTGTCTGACCTCACCAGCCACATAGTGGAGACGCACCACAGCTATCTCCGAAGAGAGCTGCCCCGCCTCTCATTGCTCACCCAGAAGGTGCGCGACGCCCACGGCGACCGTCATCCGCAGCTGATCGAGTTGGCAGCGGTCTTCGCCGTGTTCGTTTCGGACCTGCTGGCGCACATGCACAAGGAGGAGGCTGTTCTGTTCCCATACATCAACCGCATGGCCGCAGCCGACGCCAAGCACCTTTCGAACTGGATTGAGAACCCGATCCGCGTGATGGAGGCGGAGCATGAAGCCGCGGGAGAGGCGCTTGCCAAGATGCGGGAGCTGACCAACGGATTCACGCCGCCCGCAGGAGCTTGCAACACCTACAAAGCCATGCTCGACGGGCTGGCGCAACTCGAGGCCGACATGCACGTACACGTCCACAAGGAGAACAGTATTCTCTTTCCGCGCGCTCAGGCAATGGCAACGGCAAGGTCGTAGGCAGCAGGAATGCAGCAGCCGCAGCGAATGGACTCTGGATGAGTCCTAAATCGGCCATTCCGGGGATATGCTCGTCCCGCAATTCGTCCACAATCACAAAGTTCGGCACTTTCCAGAGCGAAGCGAGACTATGAACAGCGTCTTTATCCTAGACCCGGCACGGTGCATCGGCTGTCAGGCATGCGTCCATGCGTGCGGTGAGTGTGGAACACACCGGGGCGTATCGATGATCCATCTGGAATGTATGGACAGAGCGACCACTGTGCAGACGACTCCGCAGGTATGCATGCATTGCGAGAATCCGACGTGCGCGCAAGTCTGCCCTGCCGATGCCATCAAGCAGACTCCGGACGGGGTGGTGCAGTCCTCGCTCAAGCCGCGCTGCATCGGCTGCCAGAACTGCGTCCTGGCCTGCCCGTTCGGGGTGCCCAAGTACGATGCCGGTCCAGACCAGATGCAGAAGTGCGACATGTGCTACGACAGGACGTCCGTGGGCAAGCGCCCGATGTGCGCCACGGTCTGCCCTTCCGAGGCACTCTACTTCGGCTCGATGGAGGAGTGGCGCGACCGACGCCAGGGCACGCCAGTGAACACATTTCGATTTGGCGGACAGACGGTGAAGACTAAGGTCTATACGGTGATGCCTGCGCGGAGCGAGCGAATAGACATCCGCCTGACCGACATTGCAGGGGTAAAACGATGAGCGACCTTCCAAAGTGGCGAACGGACTTTCCCATTCTGTGGGGCGCCGACAACTACATTTCGCGCCGCGAGTTCGCGAAGTACCTCGCCTTGGTCTCCGGCGCGACTGCGCTGGGCAACGGCTGGTTCGTCCTCCAGAAATCTCGCTCCAGCCCTTCGGACTATCCATCCCAGGAGGTTGCCACGGTGGATGAGATTCCGATCGGAGGCGTGAAGCTGTTTCGATATCCCTCGCAGAACGACCCTGCGCTGCTCATTCGGCTTGCGGAGGACCAGTACGTTGCCTACAAGCAGCGGTGTACCCATCTCACATGTCCTGTACACTTCGCCAAGGAGAGCAGCCGCCTGGTGTGCCCATGCCACAACGGGGCTTTCGACGCCGCTACGGGCGAGGTGCTGCAAGGGCCGCCGCCGCGTCCGCTTCCAAAGATCGTGCTGCGCATTGAGGAGGGTCGAATCCTGGCCGTGGGGGTAACCGGATGAACCACGACGACGCAGCGGCTGCAAAGCTGGAGCGCAAAACCCAGTCTGTCTCCATGGTGACCGTCTTGATGCTGCTCGTTTTTCTGCTCCAGCTCTGGCTCATCACCATTGCGCTGGAGGCGCACATGGCTGCTCACACGGGACTCGCTCTGCCGAGCTTCTTGTCCTCCGCAGTATGCTTCGGCGTCAACTTGTGGCTGCTGCGGTACGTCTATGCGATCGACCGCGACAAAGGAACCACTTAGCGATGCTGAGAGAGATGGACCGCAAGGGGACGGCGAACGGCCTCGCAGCGTCGCTGTTGCTGCTGGCCGCCATCTACTTCGGCTCCGGCCAACTGCGGCACTTCGATCCCGCCCTCATTGCGTACACAAGCGCAACCGTGTTCGCCGTGTTCGGCATTGTCTATCGCTACTCGGTTTGGCTCCAGCGGCCTCCCACCGAAATGTATTGGCGGCGCGGCTGGCAGTTCTTTCTTCGTCCGGCGCAGCTTCCCAAGAATCTCCTGATGCTTGCCCGGTTGTTTTGGAATACGATATTCCTGCAGACCTTTATCAAGCGGCGCAGCCACCTGCGATGGGCGGCCCACCTGCTGCTGTCGTGGGGAACCATCGCAGCTTGTATGGTCACGTTCCCGCTGGTATTTGGCTGGATTCACTTCGAGGCAGACCCGCAAGACCCTGCGGCATATCAGGCATTCGCTTTTGGGTTTCACGCCGGCACGTTTCCAGCCGAGTCTCCGATAGGGTGGTTCACGTTCCACATTCTGGATTTCTGCGCTGTCGCGGTCATCGTGGGAATGGCGCTGGCGATGCGGCGGCGAGTGAGCGACCCTGGTGCCACATCCGTTCAGCAGTTCTCGATGGATTTCGTGCCCATCATTTTGCTCTTCTCGGTCTCCGTGACCGGCCTCATGCTCACAGCGAGCGTCACCTGGATGGAGGGGCACAACTACAGCTTTCTCGCGCTGCTTCACGCCTTCTCGGTCATCATCACCCTCCTCTACCTGCCTTTCGGCAAGTTTTTCCACATCTTCCAGCGCCCCGCAAACCTTGGAGTCCGGTTCTACAAGGAGGAGGCATTGCGCACGGAGCAGGCGGCTTGCGCACGGTGCGGAGTCGCGTTTGCGTCGCGACTGCAAATCGAGGATCTCAAGACGGTAGAGGAACAACTTGGAATGAGCTGGCAGTATGCGGATGGCACGCACTACCAAGACATCTGCCCTACCTGCAGGCGCAAAATGCTGGGCGCAAACCAGCTCGAGGCCATCGGCGGACCGGGATATCTGTGATGTGACGCGACCTCTGTCGGCGCGACAGTGTGGGGGACTCGATAAGTATGATAAGCAATGTTGCCCAACCGGTGAGGAAGCTCAAGGAGAACGACGCCTTTGGTCTCCTTCTTCGGCCACGAGTCGTTCGCAATTATTGGCGGTACCAGAAGGAGCTAACCGCCCGACCTCTCGTCATGAGCGCTCACCCGCCGTTTATCGAGATCGAGATGACGAACCGGTGCAACCTGGCCTGTATTCAGTGCCTGCGCTCCGTCGGACTTAAGCCGTACAAACTGGGCGATATGGAGTTTGAGAATTACCGGAAGATACTCGCGCAATTCCCATTTGCCATGTCTATTTGCCTCAACGGATTTGGCGAACCGATGATGTACAAGCGCTTCTTCGAAGTCGTCGCATATACGAAGAAGGAGCGGCCGTGGGCCAAGATTGTCATCTACTCCAATGGAATGTTGATTGACGAAGACAAGGCGCATCGGCTCATGGACTGCGGATTGACCGAACTCAATATCAGCCTGGACGCGGCCCGCCCGGAGACCTACGATCGGGTGCGACGCGGCGGCAAATTGGATGTCGTGCATGATAACATCCGGCGCCTTGTACGGTTCAAGAAGGAGACTGGTGCGCGGTTTCCTCTAATCGGTGTGAACTTCGTCATGGTCAACGACAACGAAGGTGAGCTTGTCGAATGCGTGGAGCAGGCAAAAGATCTCGGCGTGGATTTCATCAACTGCATCTCCTGGGCGGCATACGATTGGGGCTTCAAGAATAGGCGTAGTCCACAGTCCTACTTGAACGAGCTGAGGGTCGCGAGGGACCGGATGAGCACGCTTGGGGTGCGGTGCAAGTCGTTCCCGAAGCTGAACATCGGCTGGACGGCTCCAGACAAGCCGTTTAGCTGTGACTTCTTCTGGGGCGAGAACTTTCGAGTGACGCACGACGGAAGCATTACGCTTGGGTGCTGCACGCCGTTCAAGGAGACATTCTCATACGGCAACATCTTGGAGCAGCCGTTCGAGAGCATCTGGAACAACGCGAGCTATCAACAAGCCCGCAGTCTGGCCCGAGTGAACAAGTCGCCGAACGCTGTATGCTCGAGCTGTGATCACTTCTGCAAGTCCTTCTTTGAAGAGAACAACGACAACCACAAGACCTACGTCCCGCTGGATGCGCTGGTGCCAGGGCATCGGCTGAAGCTGTAGATCTCCGCCACATCCCGAGGGCCGTATTCGAGAGGATAGATCAACAATATGGCGACTCCGCCAACCACCATCGCACTGCTGACTAAGAGCTTCGGCCCAACGCCGCAATACGCTCCTCCTGGTGGGTGGCAGCACCAGGGTGAGCCGGACAAGTTTGTAGCCACCCACTGCTGCTTTTGCGGTCAGCAGTGCGGCATTAATCTGAAGGTCAAGAACAACAAGGTTATCGGTTTTGAGCCGCGCGAGGACTTTCCGTTCAACAAGGGAAAGCTCTGTCCGAAAGGCATCAAGCGCTACATGCAGAATGAGCATCCCGACCGCCTGCTCCATCCGCTCAAGCGCACCGCCAACGGGTTCGCGCAGATATCTTGGGAAGAGGCCCTCGACACGACCGTTCGCGAGATTCGCCGAATCCAACGGGAGTATGGCAAGGACTCGTTTGCGATGCTGTCCGGCGTCTCGCTTTCCAACGAGAAGTCCTACCTTGTGGGAAAGTTTGCGCGTGTTGCACTGCAGACGAAGAACCTGGACTACAATGGCCGCCTCTGCATGGTCTCGGCCGGCGCGGGCAACAAGAAAGCGTTCGGGATAGACCGAGCAGCCAACTCGTGGGCGGATATTCCGCTCGCCGATGTGATTCTGGTGACCGGCGCCAACGTCGCCGAGTGTGCTCCTATCACGACCGACTACATCTGGAGGGCACGCGACCGGGGGGCGAAACTTATTATGATTGATCCCCGCGTCACGCCGCTGGCCCGTACCGCCGACCTGCACATTCCCGTCCGTCCCGGCGGAGACTCTGCCCTGATGAACGGCATCTTGCATGTCGTCATCGAGCGCGGGTGGGTGGACCAGGAGTTCATCGACAACTACACCTCGGGATTCGATGCGGTGAAGGAGACGGTTGCAAAATACACTCCGGAATATGCCGGGGAGTTGTCCGGAGTAGATCCGGCATTGATAGTGAAGGCGGCGGAGATGTGGGGGCCAGCGAAGACCAGTTTTCTCCTGCACGCGCGCGGAATAGAGCACCACACCAAGGGAGTGGACAACGTTCTCTCATGCATCAACCTGGTGCTCGCCTCCGGACGACTTGGACGCCCCGGATGCGGCTATGGAACCATCACCGGCCAGGGAAATGGCCAGGGAGGCCGCGAGCACGGCCACAAGTGCGACCAGCTTCCGGGCAATCGCGACATTGAGAATCCCGAGCACAGAAAGTACATCTCCGAGGTCTGGAAGATCGCCGAATCCGAGCTGCCGGGCAAGGGGAACACAGCTCAAGAGATCATCGAGCTAATGCACGCCGGCGAGATCAAGGGACTGCTCTCACTCTGCTTCAATCCCGTCGTTTCGCTGCCTGACGCCGGCTTTACGAAGGAGGCGTTCAACCGTCTGGAGCACTACTCGGTGATCGATTTCTTTCTCTCCGAGACGGCTCGCCATGCTGATATTGTGCTGCCCGGCTCACTGCACGAGGAGGACGAGGGAACGTCCACCAGTGCGGAGGGTCGAGTCATTCGCCTTCGGAAGGCCGTGGATCCTCCAGGCGAGGCGCGCGTCGATTGGCACATTCTGCAGGACATTGCCGCCCGGCTGGACAAGGCCAGCCACTTCTCGTTTCAGAGCTCGGAGGAGATATTCAATGAGCTCCGCGTTGCCTCGAAGGGCGGAACGGCAGACTATCACGGCATTACGTACGAGAAGATAGAGAAGAACATGGGAGTGTTCTGGCCATGCCCCACACTCGACCATTCCGGAACTCCGCGGTTGTTTGAGGACAAGCAGTTCTTCACGCCGGACAAGAAGGCGCACTTCAACGCGGTGGAGTATCGTCCCCCGGCGGAGGTGACGGATGAGGAGTATCCTGTCGTCCTAACGACAGGTCGAGTCGTGAGCCAGTACCTGAGCGGCACCCAAACACGCCGCATTGGCGCCCTTGTGGATCAGTACCCAGAGCCGCTGGTGGAGGTGCACCCAACCTTGGCGGCACGTCACGGAGTGGTATCAGGGGATAGAGTGACCGTCGAAACCCGCCGTGGTGCCGTTACCCTCGCTGCGATCGTAGTCACCACTATCCGCGAGGACACAGTGTTCATCCCCTACCATTGGGGAGATGACAAATCCGCTAACCTACTTACCAATCGCGCGCTGGACCCGGTGTCCAAGATTCCTGAGTACAAGGTCTGCGCCTGCCGCGTGACCAGAGTCCATGCCTAGATTGAGATTGTACGGCGAGTGACTATCGGCACAAAATCGGCCGTTCGGGCCATGACATCTCTGGATGTGCATGTCACAGTGCATGGAAAGAAGATAAGAGGGTCCAGTTATCTTATTATGTAGCTATCTGCGAACGACGTAGTCGTGCAATTCGGGTCTGCGGCCATGTCCGCAATGTGACCACATTCAAGGTAGGCACTCATGAACTCCAAAGATTCGATTCGCGCCTTAACTCTGGCGACGGTGGCGTTTGCCATCTCTTTTGCCGTCTGGGGCATGATCGCGCCGCTGGCAAAGACCTTCCAAACAGACCTACACCTAAGCGAACAGCAGGCGTGGTTGCTTATAGCGATTCCAGTACTGCTCGGCTCCATCATTCGCCTGCCGATCGGCATGCTGGCAGACCGCTTTGGCGGACGTATCGTGTTTGGGCTTCTAATGGCCTTCATTGCCCTGCCTGCATTCATGTTGAGTCAGGCCTCGTCCTATCGCGACCTTATTCTCTGGGGGTTGGTTCTGGGTATGGCGGGAACATCCTTTTCTGTCGGAGTTGCGTTCACCTCAAAATGGTTCCCTCCCGAGAAGCAGGGGCTGGCTCTGGGCATCTATGGCGCGGGCACCATAGGCCAGAGTCTAGCTCTTTTCGGTGTCCCTGCCCTCACGAAGCAGTTCGGTAATTGGCAGACAACCTTCCAGGTGTTCGCGGTGATTGTGCTGGTCTACGGCATCCTCTTCCTGACTATTGCAAGGGATGCACCCAGCGAGAGCAAGCCCAAGTCCTTCGGTGCGATGCTCAAGGTTCTAGCGGAGAATCCCCTCTGCTGGCTGCTGGGACTCTTCTACTTCGTGACGTTCGGTGGATTTGTCGCGCTCTCAATAGGCTTACCTAAGCTTCTTCAGGAGCTCTTTCACCTCACGAGGGAGGACGCGGGCCTTCGCGTTGCCGGATTCGTGGTGCTGGCTACCCTCATGCGCCCGGTGGGCGGCGCCATAAGCGATCGGATAGGCGGCGCGCGGTTGCTGCAGTTTGTCTTTGCGGGCGCGGGCACGATGGCTTTGGGCATGACGTTCTCGCAGATCGCCCCATTTACAATCGGAGCGCTTGGTGTCGCGGCCTGCATCGGCCTTGGTAACGGCGCTGTCTTTAAGCTGGTACCGCAATATTTTCCAAAGGACACCGGAACCGTCACGGGGCTGGTCGGCGCATTGGGAGGACTGGGTGGATTCTTTCCGCCACTTACCCTTGGAGTTATCAAGACTCAAACCGGTTCCTACGCTCTGGGTTTTGTCTTTCTGTCACTTTTCTGTTTTGCGTGCCTTGCACTCAACTTCAGGGTCTTTGATACACGACCGCGAGTGACAGAGGCCGCAACTTAGCCAGGTGCATCCAAATCCCACCGGAAGAGTTTGGCCTGCGGCGGTTGGTGGGCCAGCCTTGCCCTAGTCCCGCCGGTGGATTGCCGATCCTGGCCCCATGCTCATCCTGTTCATCGGCGTGCTTACGCCTAAGGGCCCTCGCACCGAGCCGTCTCCCGCCCCGCATCACGCGCCGGCGGCCAATGTTGCTCCTATGACCGCGAAACAGAATACACACTCAGTGAGGTTCGATATGTCCATGCGATCTAGGTGGATGCTTCCACTCGCCCTTCTTGCCGCTCTGCCTGCGGTTTCGCGCGGACAGGGGACGAAGCAGCCCGCGACTTCCGGCGCATGGACGATCTCGGGGTCATGGCGGGTTAGGCCGGAGATCTGGGACTGGTTTGGGACAGACAAGGGAGAGAACAACTACTCGTACGTGGGCTCACTCATTCGGCTAAGCGCAATGCGCCAGACCAAGCGTGAAGACACTATTATTGAGGTGGCGCAGCCATCGCTCTTCGGCCTGCCGGGAACCGCCTCTGCTTCCGCACCTCAAGGGCAGCTTGGATTGGGCGCCGCGTATCGAGATGCCAATGGGACGGACCGAGTCGGGTTCTTCGTTAAGCAGGCGTTTGTGCGATTCAAGGGAATCTCGGGACCGGGGGACAGCCTAAGGCTGGGCCGTTTCGAACTGATAGATGGTACTGAAACGATGCCCGCGGATCCTTCACTGGCCTGGGTGAAGCGCGAGCGCATAGCGCACAGGCTCATCGGAAACTTCGGCTGGTCGCATGTGGGCCGCAGCTTCGATGGAGCGCAGTTCACGCATTCGACTCCGAAGCTGAACGTGACCGCTTTCGGCGGAGTGCCCACACGTGGGGTCTTCGACCTTCACGGGATGGACCCACTGACCGATGTTGTCACGGCGTATGCCGCAGCAACTCTCCCGCAGCCCTCGAAGAGTG
>VFKD01000223.1 GCA_009885735.1 bacterium | reverse complement strand
GCGACCCAGGCAGAGCTTGGCGAGAGATGGATTCGCTTCAAGAAGGCGGATGCAGATCACGACGGCGCACTGACTCTGGCAGAAGTGCGCGCCTTCCTGCGGCCACCATAGGCAGTGGGAAGCAAACGTGTCAACACTGTCCACGAAGTCCATAGTGTCCACCTCGGATCCAAATGAACCGCCACACCGATAATTCGTCTAGTAGACCGATAACCTTAATGTCAGGAGCACTTCCCTTGGTCACACGAATCCTGTCAGCAGCTTCCGCTGTCCCTCTTATACTGTGTTTCGCCGCTGCCGAATCGCCCAGCAAGGCGCCAGCTCCCACGTACTCAAACAAAGTGGCGCACATCCTGGCCAAGCGCTGCGTCGATTGCCACCGCAAGGGAGGGTCCGCCCCGTTCGCGCTCGAATCCTTTCAGGACGTAAACTCCAAGGCCTCCGTGATTGAGGCTGCCGTGCGGTCCGGCAAGATGCCGCCCTGGTTTGCCGCGCCGCCGGAAGCAGGCAAGCCGAGCCCGTGGGCAAACGACCGATCGCTCGGCGCAGAAGAGAAGGCGTCGCTGCTAAACTGGCTGGGCGGGAAGCGCCCCTTGGGAGACCCCAAGGAGGCGCCGCAACCCAGAGCCTTCGACGCTGTCTGGCAAATCGGCAAGCCCGACGCAGTCTACCAGTATACACAGCCGGTGAATATACCGGCGGACGGAGTGGTGCCCTACGTCATTCGCACCGTAGAGACCGGGCTCACCGAGGACAAGTGGGTCAGCGCAATCGAGATTCGCCCCTCGGCACGGAGCGTCGTTCACCATGTGCTGGTCTTTATCCAGGAGGCGGGTGACGCTGCGCGGCGGGGACGCGGCACCGAAGAGGCCGTGAACTTCTTTGGTGCATACGTGCCGGGCAACAGCACTCTGGTCTATGCGGACGGTCTTGCGAAGAAGCTGCCGAAAGGCGCAGTGCTGCGGTTCCAGCTCCACTACACGCCAACCGGCAAGGCTGCGGTGGACCAAACCCAGATCGCAGTGAGGTTCGCGGCCAAACCGCCGAAGCACGAGGTTCTGGTGGCAGGAATAGTGAATCCGTTCATTCGTATCCCGCCGGGCGCCGAGAACCATCCCGAGAAGGCGGTAATTCCGGTTCCTGTTGACGTGAAGATCCTCGCGTTCATGCCGCACATGCACCTTCGCTCGAAGTCCTGCAAGTACACTCTTGTGGGCGCCGATGGAGCGCGCGAGACGCTGCTGGATGTTCCGAAGTACGACTTCAACTGGCAGCTCTACTACCTGCTCAAGGAGCCAAAAACGGCCCTGGCCGGTAGCCGTGTGGAGTTTGACGGTGTCTACGACAACTCGTCCAAGAACCCAGCGAATCCGGACCCGACAAAAACCGTGCGGTGGGGTCAGCAGACCTTCGAGGAGATGCTGCTGGGATACATAGAGTACTACTCCGACACGCCCGCGGGTGAGGCGCTCGCGCGGCCCCGCGCTGGCGGCGCATTCATATCGGCGGCCTTCACTCGGCTGGACGCCAACAAGGACGGAAAGGTGACCAAGGAAGAGCTTGGCGCGCGGTGGGATGCCCTAAAGGCTGCCGACACGAACGGCGACGGGGCCATCACGCTCGAGGAGGCTCGCGCATACTTCCGTAGCAGATAGAATCATCCTCGTATCGGGCTTCGTGGCACGCGAATCATCTTCGGAGCGCGCCCGTCTCGGGCGCTCGGAGGGCGAAAGCCTGCGACCGCAAATCGACTGTCCTTCGCTACTTCCGTGGCGGGCGGGACGCCCGCGCTCCGTTGGGGACCCACGTCCCTATTCCCTCCCCACCCCCAAGCCGTCCGCCACGCGGTTGATGTAGTTGAACCACGAGGCAATGAGGTTGATCTGCAGGATGCCCTGGTCGTCGAACCCAGCCTCGCGCAGGCCGTCGATATCCTCGCGCATCACCCGAACGGGGTGTTTAGTCAGCTTGGCCACGTAGTCTAGCATTACCCTTTCTTGGTCCGTGAGATCAGCGGTAGTGTAGTCTCGTCTTATCGCATCTGAAAGTGACTCATCCAGAGTCACCCGTCGAAGAAACTCGGCGTGGCTCACTTCTCAGTAGAAGCAGCTGTTTAGGGAGGAGACCGTGGCGGCTATCAGCTCGTGCTGGCGGCGGGTGAGCGGAAGCTCCGGTGAGAGCAGCGAGCCGAAGGTGGAGAAGGCGTGGTAGAGCGCCTGCGGGATGAGGCTGTGCGAGAGCACGATGCGCTCGCCCTGCTCGTTCTTCTCGGGAAACAGCGAGAGGTCCACCGGCATCTCGTACTCTGCCGGGTAGCCCTTCGCCTGCCCAGCAAGGGCGTCCAGAAGCTCCGCGCTTGCCTCGGCAATTGGGACGGTCTTGATCCAGGCCATGTCTAACCACTCTCCTTTACTGGTTCCGACCACACCCGATTGGTCATACTCTATTCTATCCCGTATTCGGTGAAGTCTCTATGCAGGGCCACGCCTACTCACCCTGGTCCTTCCATGTCTCTCTCGTCCCTGTTGTCCCTTCCGTCCCTTGTTCCTGCCCCTTCTGCCTCGCGCGCTCTCGCACCCGCGCGGTTGTCATTCGCTCGCGAATGCCGCCTTCGGCAATGAACGCCTGTTCAAGCTGCTTAATCTGCTTATCGAGGAGGTAGTTTGTAATCTTGATGATGCCAATTATCGCATTGGCCGCAACTGCCGGATCAGCATGCTCCAGGCCATTCTTGAGGGTGCCGTAGTTCGCTCCAGGAGCGCGAATGAGCTCCGCAAGCCGCAGTGCATGAGGGTGATCCCTCGCCCATTCTTCGATTCCGCGAACCCGCAGAAAGTCCCGGTAATCGGCCAGCAATTCCTCCAGGCTTGCACGAGCTACGCTCGTCAGCTTGATCTCGGTCGCTTTCGACGTGGCCGAGGCCATGCTCCCTTCGACGATGTTCTGCTTACAGGAGCGGGCCGCCTGAACCATCTGGTCGACAGTGCGGTCTCGTCGGTCCATGAAGCGCTCGCAGAATCGCACGGTGGCATCGTAGGCAATCTCGGCTCTCTGGTACGAGAGCAGTTTCCGATATCCCCCGTGAGGGGGAATGAAGCCTTCGGGCATTTTGGAAGTTCCTTTCAGCTAATAGGGCAACGGCAAGGGACAACAGGGACGAAGGGCAGGGACAACAGGGACCCAAGCACAGACCTCCATCAGCCTCATGTTTATGTCCCTGTCGTCCCTGTCGTCCCTGTCGTCCCTGTCGTCCCTGTCGTCCCTGTCGTCCCTGTCGTC